>DASXAI010000188.1:0-3976 GCA_036406775.1 Acidimicrobiales bacterium | reverse complement strand
CCGAGCCCGGTCTCCTCGTGCTCGCCGCCGTGGCGGTCGTCGCCCTCGTCCGCCGACTCGTGCCAGGGCGCGAGGTGGCGCCGGCATGAGGTGGCGGGTGGCGAATGCGGCCCTCGCCCTGGTCGTGGCGGGGTGCGCCGGCGCCAGTGCCCAGCGGTCGGGATCACCGCCGGCCGCCGCGTCCGTGCCGCCGACGACCATGGCACCCACAACGACCACCGTGCCGCCCACCACGACGACCCTCCCGCCGACCACGACCGTGGCCCCCACCACGACCACGTTGCCGGCCGGCCCGACCCGGGCCGTGTTCGTCGGCGACTCGCTGGCCTACGACCTCGCCCCCGCCGCCGGCGCCATGCTGCGCTCGGGCGGCGCCGGCTTCCAGGACATGTCCTTCCCCGGCCTGGGCTTCAGCGTCACCACACCGGCCTGGGACTGGCGGTCGGGCTGGGGCAAGATCCTCGCCGACACGCAACCCGACCTCGTGCTGTTCCTCGCCGGGCCGTGGGACGCCCACGACGTCACGGTCGACGGCGCCGTCCTGGCCTACGGCAGCCCCGACTGGCAGGCGTGGTACGGCGGTCAGCTCGACGACTTCGTGCGGCTCGTCGGCGCCACCGGCGCGCGCCTCGTCTGGTTGACCGCGCCGAGCTACGACCCTGCGAGTCCCGACGCCGGCGATCTCATCCCCGTGAACACGGCCTTCCGGGAGACGGCGAGCCGCTGGCCCGGCGTCGAACTCGTTGACACCGACGCCGAGGTCGACGGACCCGACGGCTCGTACGCCGAATACCTCCCTGGAGCGGACGGCTCCGAGCAGATCCGCAAGGCCGACGGCCTCCACTTCTGCCCGGCCGGTGCCGCCCGTGTCGCTGCCGCTCTTGTGCCCGCCATCGACCAGTGGTGGTCGTTCACGCCCACCGCCGGCTGGGAAGCGGGCCCCTGGCGCCAGGACGACCGCTACGTCCACCCCGCCTACGGCCCGGGCTGCGCCTGACGCTTCGGTTGGCGCGCCACGGCGAACAGCACCAGTGTCGACGCGTCGATCGACGGCGTGAGGGCGAAGCGATCCTCCGTGATGGCCGGGGGCGGCGTCCGGCGCCGGACCCGCTCGGCGGTGGCGAGCGCGGGATAGGCCATCCGGCGCGCCGTGGCGTGCAGTCGCACGTACCACTCCCGCGGCAGGCGATGGCGCACGTCCCACACGTCGACCGCGAGCAGCCGACGGGCCCAGCGCCGGCGTCGCTCGAAGTCGGCTTTCACGGCGGCGTCGCCGTCGAGGCCCCACACCTCGACGGCGCCGAACGAGCGGCCGAGGGCGTCGTGAAGGTCGTCGGGCTCGAACAGGTGGACGTGATACGGGTTCTCGAAATCGGCCGGGGCGTTGGGCGTGATGAAGAAGGCGGCGCCGTCGTCGGCCAGCACCCGGCTGACCTCGGCCACGTGCCGGGACGGGTCGCGGAAGTGTTCGATGAGGTGCGACGAGCAGACCCAGTCGAAGCGGGCGCCGCGCACGGCGAGGGCGGCGGCGTCGCTGCACGTCGTGAGGAGGTCGGGGTGAAGCTCGCGGGCGAGGGCGGCGGTGGCGGGGTCGTAGTCGACGCCGGTCACCCGGCGGCCCGGTGCCACGAAGCGGGCGCTGCCGTCCCCGAGACCACAGCCGAGGTCGAGGAGGCGGCCGGGTCCGATCCGCGCCAGGACCTCGCGGTAGCCGGCGGCGTGGAGGGCGAGCAGCGAGTCCGGCGTCTTGCCCTCGATGGGACGTTCCCCGGTCAGGCGCATGGCGGCCGGTAGTGTACGGGCGGCTTGGCTTCGATCCCCGAACCCACCACCAACAGGTCGGATGCCATCGCCAAGATCGGCGATATCGCCGCTGCCGCCGGGCTGCGCCGCATCCACGTCCTGGCTTGGCGCGACCTCGCCGACGTCGAGGCGGGCGGCTCCGAGCTGCACGCCGCGATGGTCGCCCGCCTGTGGGCCGAGGCCGGGATCGACGTCACCATGCGGACGTCGTACGCCCAGGGCTCGCCGCCCGAGAGCGTCCGCAACGGCTACCACGTGGTCCGCCGGGCCGGTCGCTACATGGTGTTCCCGCGCGGCGTGCTGGCCGAGCTGGCCGGCCGCCACGGCGCCCGCGACGGCCTGGTGGAGATCTGGAACGGCGTGCCGTGGCTCACCCCGCTGTGGGCCGAGGGCCCCAAGGTCACGTGGTTGCACCAGTACCACGGCGACATGTGGCGGATGGTGCTGCCGCCCAACCTCGCGCGCGTCGGTGAGGTGCTCGAGCGGCGCGTGGCCCCGCCGCTGTACCGGGGCCAGCGCATCGTGACGCTGTCGGCGTCGTCGCGCGATGAGCTCGTGCGCCAGCTCGGTCTTCGCCTCGACCGCGTGTCGGTGGTGCCACCCGGCATCGACCCGCACTTCTCGCCCGGCGGCACCCGTTCGGCCACACCGCTGGTCGTCGCGGTCGGACGGCTCATGCCGGTGAAGCGCTTCGACGACCTCATCACGGCCATGGCCGCGGTCCGCCGCACCGTCCCGGGAACGGAGCTCGTCGTGGTGGGCGAAGGCGCCGAGCGCGAACGTCTCGAGGATCTCGTGGATCAGCTCGACGCCACCGAATGGGTGCGCCTCCCCGGCCACCTCTCCGACACCGAGCTGGTCGACCTCTACCGGCGGGCGTGGCTGGTGGCCAGTGCCTCGGCCGCCGAGGGCTGGGGCATGACGATCACCGAGGCGGCGGCGTGCGGCACGCCTGGCGTCGTCACCGACATCGGCGGTCACCGGGACGCGGTCGTCGACGGCGTCACCGGCGTCCTCGCCCCGCCCCACCGGCTCGGTGCCGAGATCGAGGCGGTGCTGCGCGACGACGCTCGCCGCCAGCGCCTCGGCGCTGCCGCCCTGGCGCGAGCGTCGACCTTCACGTGGGAGGCCACGGCGGCGGGCACCCTCGCCGTGCTGGCCGACGAAGCCCGCCGGCGTTAGTCACTCCGTTGCCATCACGGCGCCCGGCCTTCCTGACGTACGTCGCGCTGGCCGTGGTGAGCTACGTCCCGCTCTTCTGGAGCTCGTCCGGTGAGGTCACCGCCGACAACAAGACGTACCTCTACCTCGACCCGTCGAAGCTCCTCGCCAAGGCGCCCTACCTGTGGGATCCCACCGTCGGCATGGGGACCGTCACCCACCAGACCATCGGCTACCTCTGGCCGCTCGGGCCCTACTACTGGGTGATGGACCGCCTCGGCGCGCCCGACTGGGTAGCCGAGCGGCTCTGGCTGGGCACGCTGCTCTTCGCGGCCGGCGCCGGGGTGCTGTTCCTGTGGCGGACGATCGAGCGCCGGCGGCCGGTCTGGCCCGCCATGACGGTCGCCGCCTTTGCGTACCTGTTGACGCCGTACGTCCTCGACTACGCGGCGCGTATCTCCGTCATCCTCATGCCGTGGGCGGCGCTGCCGTGGCTCATCGGTTTCGCCGCCCGCTCCGTGCGCGGGCCGACGTGGAGATGGCCCGCGCTGTTCGCGCTCACGGTCGTGACGGTCGGCGGCGTCAACGCCACCGCGCTGCTCCTGGCCGGGTTGGGACCGCTCGTGTGGATCGTGTGGGCGGTGTGGGGCTCGCGCGAGACGACGGGGCGGCGCGCGCTGGCGGGCGCGGGGCGCATCGCGCTGCTCACGGGCGTGACGTCGGCGTGGTGGATCGCGGGCCTTCTCCTGCAGGGTCAATACGGGATCCCGATCCTGCGCTACACCGAGACGTACGAGGCGGTGGCGCGCACGTCCAGCCCGGCCGAGATCCTGCGGGGCCTCGGCTACTGGTTCTTCTACGGCGGCGACAAGGTCGATCCCTGGGTCGGCGCCAGCCACACCTATCTGACCGAGTTGTGGCTCGTGGTGCTCGGCTACGGCCTCGTGGCCGCCGCCCTCGTCGCCCTGGCCGCGGTGCGGTTCCGCCATCGGGGCTTCGCGGCGGCGCTGCT
>DASXAI010000187.1:0-17624 GCA_036406775.1 Acidimicrobiales bacterium | reverse complement strand
GGCGGGTACGGGTGGTAGTTCGCGATCTTCCCGCCGCGGATCACGACGTGGTGCGAGAGCAGCCCGCGCACCGCTTCGTGGAAGCCACAGCCGATGGCCTCGTCGGGAACCTTGAACTCACTCCACGTCCGGCTGTGACCGGCGTGCAGCTCTTTCATCGCCTTCTCGGCAAAGTATAAAGCGCAGGCCGCAGCATAAGCCTGGAAGTAGGTGCGCGAGCGGTCGCGCTCGATGGCGTTGCTCCACTTGGGAATCTTCCACTCGGACTCGACCTCCGGCAGCATCGCCGTCTTGGGCAAGTACATCTTGACGCTATTGCCGGTCGCCTTGATGTAGCCGATGTCCACCAACCCCGCCAGGGCCGTGGACCACAACCGAGCGATCGGGCCGCCGCCGGTGTCGAGGGCGAGGTGGTCCCCCGTTCGCTTGTCGAACCAGCGCGGCGACATGACCCAGGTGTATTTGTCCTGGAAATTACGCTTCTGCGGCCGAGGCGTCGTCGTCTGGTTCCACGGATGACGCTTATCGACGGGGTTGCCGAGTGGATCGCGCGGCACGAAGGTTTCGCCGTGGTCCCAATCGTCGTAATAAGACGAGCCGAGCAGGATGCGGATGCCGAGGTTGATGTCGATGAGATCGTGCGTGACCGCCTGACCGTCCACGATGACGCCGGGCGTGACGTACATCGCCTTGCCCCATTCGTTCATGCGGCGGTAAGTATAGTCGCACACGTCCGGGTCGTTGAACGAACCCCAGCAGCCCAGCAAGACGCGGCGCTGGCCGACCTTCTCGTAACCGGGCAGCGCCTCGTAGAAGAAGTCGAACAGGTCGTCGTGCAGCGGCACCACCTTCTTCATGAACTCGACGTACTTCATCAGCCGGGTGACGTAGTCGGTGAAGAGCTGCTGCGTGGGCACGGTGCCGACGCCGCCGGGGTACAGCGTCGAGGGGTGGACGTGCCGGCCTTCCATGAGGCAGAACATCTCGCGCGTCATGCGGCTCATCACCAGAGCTTCGCGGTAGAACTCGCCGGTGAACGGGTTCAGCGCTGTCATGATGTCGGCGATGGTGCGGTAGCCGTGCAAGTTGGCGTGCGGCGCCGCCTTGCGCTGGGCCTTGTCCCAAACGCTGGGATTGGTCTCCTTGACCATCTGCTCGCAGAAATCGACGCCGACGAGATTGTCCTGGAAAATGTTGTGATCGAACATGTACTCGGCGGCTTCGCCGAGGTTGACGATCCATTCGCCCATCGGCGGCGGCTTGACGCCGAAGGCCATGTTCTGGGCGTAGCAGGCGCAAGTGGCGTGATTGTCGCCGCAGATGCCGCAGATCCGGCTCGTGATGAAGTGGGCGTCGCGCGGGTCCTTGCCCTTCATGAAGATGCTGTAGCCGCGGAAGATGGACGAGGTGCTGTGGCACTCGGCGACCTTGCGGTTGCCGAAGTCGATCTTGGTGTAGATGCCGAGGCTCCCGACGATGCGGGTGATCGGGTCCCATGCCATCTCGACGAGGCCGTCGGTGTTCTGTGTCTTGGTGGGCACCGTCCTACCTCCACTCGCTCTTGTAGCCGGTGAGGAGCGTCTTGCCGGGAGCGCGCCACTTCGGCTCTTCGTCGACGGTCTTCTTCGTGATGCCTCGGAGCGTGCGGATCGTGGCGCCGTAGAGCCTCGTCGCCGTCGTCGACACCTTGCTGCCCGGCGGCTCGTCCATGAACGGCATGAACTTGTCCGGGAAGCCCGGCATCGTGCACCCGATGCAGATGCCGCCCACGTTCGGGCACCCGCCGACGCCGTTCACCCAGCCCCGCTTGGGCACGTTGCACTTCACGACCGGCCCCCAGCAGCCGAGCTTCACGATGCACTTGGGCGAGCCGTACTCGGTGGCGAAGTCGCCTTGCTCGTAGTAGCCCGCCCGATCGCAGCCCTCGTGGACGGTGGAGCCGAACAGCCACGTGGGCCGCAGCGCTTCGTCGAGCGGGATCATCGGGGCCTGGCCGGTGGCTTGGTAGAGCAGGTACACGAGCGTCTCGGACATGTTGTCCGGATGGGCCGGGCACCCGGGGACGCACACGATGGGGAGACCCGCCTTCGACTTCCAGCCCCACCCGAGGTAGTCGGGCACGCCCATGGCGCCGGTGGGATTGCCCGACATGGCGTGCATGCCGCCGTACGTCGCGCACGTCCCGACGGCCACGACGGCCAGCGCCTTGGGGGCGAGGCGGTCGAGCCACTCGCTCGTGGTCATGGGCTGGCCCGTGGCCGGGTTGTTCCCGAAGCCGCACCAGTAGCCCTCGCGCTTGATGGCCTCGTTCGGGATGGATCCCTCGACGACGAGCACGAACGGCTCCAGTTCGCCGCGATCGGCCTTGAAGAACCACTCGATGAAGTCGTCAGCGCCGCCGACCGGACCGCACTCGAAGTCGATCAGCGGCCAGTGGACCGCGATCTTCGGCAGGCCGGGGAGGGCGCCGAGGGCGATCTCCTCGATCGTCGGCTGGGTCGCCGACGTGAGGGCGACCGAGTCGCCGTCGCAGCTGAGGCCGGCGTTGATCCAGAGGATGTGGATCACGGTCTCGTCGGGAGGGGCTTCGGTGGACGTCACTCGTGACCTCCCCAGGGGTCAGCACGGGCGCGCGGGCCGCGCCCTCGCCCGTCTTATGCCCGGTCTTCTCTGGTTGTAAATGAGTGTGTTTTCCACCGTTCTCAGGCGCGGGAAGGGTCACAGAGGCCTTGAACGCGGGTCAGTTCGATGTGGACCAGGCGGCGATGGCGGCCTGGCCGACGCTGATGCCGCCGTCGTTGGGCGGGATCGACTGGTGGACGAGCACGGTGAGGCCGGCGTCGCGGAGGGCGGCCTCGACGATCTGGCTGAAGCGGAGGTTCTGGAAGACGCCGCCGGTCAGGGCCACGGTGCCGAGGCCGTGGGCCCGGGCCTGATCCGCCGCGAGCTGCGCCGTTGCGGCCCCGAGCGCCTCGTGGAAGCCGGCCGCGATCGACGCCACCGGCGCGCCCGCCCGGTGTTCGGACACGACCCGCTCGACCAGCGGCGCCGGGTCGAGCACGGCGACGCCGTCGGCGACGGACACGCGGCACGAGTCCTCGTAGCGTGGCGCTTCGCGACGGTCGACGGTGCGGGCCAACGCCTCGAGCTCGATGGCCGCCTGCGCTTCGTAGCTCACGCGCCGCCGACCGACGAGGAGGGCCGCCACAGCGTCGAACAGCCGGCCGACGCTCGTGGTCACCGGCGCCAGCTCGCCGGCGGCGAGATCGAGCACTGCCTGCCGGGTCGCCTCGTCGACCTCCGGGAGGGCGGCCGCTACGGCGCGCCGGCCCATCGCCCGCTCGATCCAGACCGCCGCCATCCGCCACGGCTCGCGGATGGCCGCCACTCCGCCCGGCATCGGGACCGAGCGGAGACGGGCCACGCGCTCGTAGCCGGCGAAGTCGGCGACCAGCAGCTCGCCGCCCCACAGGGTGCCGTCGGGCCCGTACCCGAGCCCGTCGAAGGCGACACCGAGCACGGGCTCGGTGATTCCGTGCTCCACCATGCTCGCCGCCACGTGGGCGTGATGGTGCTGGACGCCGACGGCCGGCAGGGCGAGGTCGAGCGCGTACTTGCTCGACAGGTACTCCGGGTGCAGGTCATGGGCGACGACCGCCGCGTCCACGCCGTACAGGTCGGCGACGTGGGTGACGGCCTGCAGGAACGAGCGGTACGTGGCCAGGTGCTCCAAGTCGCCGATGTGGTGGCTCGGTACGACGGTGGCGCCCTTGGTGACGGCGATCGTGCTCTTGAGCTCGGCGCCGACGGCCACGACGTCGTGGGCCGGCGTGAACGGCAGGGCGATCGGCTCGGGTGCGTAGCCGCGGGAGCGGCGCAGGAGGTGGAGCCGGCCCGGCGCCGCTCGCGCCACCGAGTCGTCACACCGGATGTGGATGGGCCGGTCGTGGGTCAGGAGCCCGTCGACCAGGCCGCCGAGGCGGCGCACGGCGTCGCTGTCGTCGTGGGCGATGGGCTCGTCGCTCACGTTGCCGCTCGTCATCACCAGCGGCCGGCCCACATCGGCCAGCAGCAGATGGTGCAGTGGGCTGTACGGGAGGAAGAGACCGAGCTCCGGCAGGCCGGGCGCCAACGCACTGGCCACTGGCGCGTCTGCCCGGCGCGGCGCCAGCACGATGGGGCGGCGCGGCGTCGTGAGCGCGGCGGCGGCGGTGTCGTCGAGCACGCACAGTCGATGGGCCGTCACCAGATCGGCGACCATCACTGCAAACGGCTTGTCGTCGCGGACCTTGCGCCGCCGGAGCTCGCGTACGGCCGCCTCGTCGGTGGCGTCAACGGCGAGGTGGTAGCCGCCGATGCCCTTCACCGCGACGATCCGTCCGGCGAGGAGGGCGGCGACGGCGTGTTGCAGGGCGGCCTCACGGGCGGCCTCGACGGTTCCGTCCGGCCGGCGCCACGACAGTTGCGGTCCGCACACGGGGCAGGCGTTGGGCTGGGCGTGGAACCGGCGGTCGGCGGGATCGTCGTACTCGGCCTGGCAGGCCGGGCACATCGGGAGCGACGCCATCGTCGTGCCCGGTCGGTCGTACGGCACACGGCGGACGATCGTGTAGCGCGACCCACAGTTCGTGCAGTTCGTGAAGGGGTAGCGGTACCGGCGGTTGGCCGGGTCGTCCACCTCGGCCAGACACTCGGCGCACGTGGCGGTGTCGACGCTCACCGGCACGTCCGGCCGGCCGGTGTCGGCACTCTCCACGATCCGAAAGCCCTGCCCGTCACCCGTGGGCGCCACCTCCTGCGCCGTCACCGTCACCACACGGGCGAGCGGCGGCGCCTCGGCGACGAGCCGGCGGCGAAGCTCGGCGATGCAGTCGGCGTCGCCCTCGACGTCGATGAGCACGCCCGCGCTGTCGTTCTGGACCGAGCCGGCGAGGCCGAGGGCGACGGCGTGCCGGTACACGAACGGGCGGAAGCCGACGCCTTGCACCGTGCCGGTCACCCGGAGCAGACAGCGCGTCACGGCGCCGTCAGCAGATCCGGGGGAGCGGATCGCCGACGAGCATGTCCACGATCCTGGTGCCGCCGAACGACGTGAGGAGCACGACCAGACCCTCGGGATCAGCCGCGATCTCGCCGATCGGCGCGGCGTCGGCGCCGAGCGGATGGGCCCGCAGCGCCGCGAGGGCGGTGTCGGCCTCGTCGGGCGCCACGATGGCGACGACCTTGCCCTCGTTGGCGACGTACAGCGGATCGATGCCGAGCAGGTCGCAGGCGCCGGTCACCGCAGGAGCGACAGGCAGCCGTGACTCGTCGAGGATGACGGCGAGGTTCGTGTCGCGCGCCAGCTCGTTGCACACCGTGCCCAGCCCGCCTCGCGTGGGGTCGCGCAGCCAGCGCGTCGACGGGGCGGCCGCGAGCAGTCCGTCGACGAGGTCGGCCACCGGTGCCGTGTCCGACCGGATGTGGGCCTCCAGGGCGAGATCGCCACGCGCCAGCATGACGGCCATGCCGTGGTCGCCGATGGTGCCCGACACCAGCACGACGTCACCGGCCTGCACGCGCTCCGGTCCGAGGCGGCGATCGCTCGGAACGACGCCGACGCCGGCCGTGGTGATGTAGAGCCCGTCGGCCGCGCCCTTGCCGACGACCTTGGTGTCGCCGGTGACGATGGCGACGCCCGCCCGGTCCGCGGCCTCGGCCATGTCGGAGGCGATGGCGCGGAGCTCGTCGATCGAGAAGCCCTCCTCGATCACGAAGGCGGCCGACAGCCACGTCGGGCGGGCGCCCATCACGGCCAGGTCGTTCACGGTGCCGTGCACCGCCAGGTGGCCGATGGAGCCGCCCGGGAACCGCAGCGGCTGCACGACGAAGGAGTCGGTGGTGAAGGCGAGCTGGTCGCCCGTGGGCAGCGGCAGCGTGGCCGCGTCGGCCAGGGGGCCGTGGTCGCCGCGACTGAAGGCGGTGAGGAAGACGGCCTCCACCAGCGCGGCGGACGCCTTGCCGCCGGCACCGTGTGCCATCGTCACGACGTCGTCGGTGAGTCGGGGCCGGCGCCGTCGGAACGCCTCGATGCGGTCGAGCACGGCGGCCTCGCGGTCGCTCGGCCCCGCCGGCTCAGCCATCGAGGCGTTCCTGCACCTCGGCCCAGAGCGCGAACGCCACCGCCGCCTGCGTCTCCTGGATGCGATGGACGCTGTCGGCGGCGACCACGAGGCAGTGGTCGATGTCGCCGGAGTGGACCATCTCCCCACCGTCGTAGCCGGCCAGCCCGATCGTGAGCATGCGCCGACGGCGCGCTTCGGCGAAGGCGACGAGCACGTTGCGAGAGTTGCCGCTCGTCGAGAGTCCGACGGCCACATCGCCGGCGGCGGCGTAGGCGATCAACTGACGGGCGAAGACGAGTTCGAAGCCGACGTCGTTGCCCAGCGCGGTGAGGATGGCGGGATCCTCGGCCAGGGTGCGAGCGGGGACGGCGCGGCCCCATGGTGGCTGGGCGAACAGGCGGGCAACAGCGGCGGCGTCCGTCGCGCTGCCGCCGTTGCCGAACGTGAAGACCCGAGCGCCGGCGGTCAGCCGGCCGGCCAGCGCGCCGGCGGCGGTGTCGAGCTGCGGCGCCGATCGCTCGAGGGTCGCCGTGCGCAGTCCGGCGCTCGTGGCCGCCTTGGCCCGAGCCGACTCGGCGAGGTCGCGCAGCAGCGGATCGGCGTCGCGTTCACCGGACTCGATGAACGGATACAGGAAATCGGTGTTCTCGCTCACGAGCCGGCGGCCTCGAGCACGGCGATGGCGGCGCCGGCGTGGATGAGCAGCAGGTCACCCGCCCGCCTCGGGCCCACCAGGGTGGTGTCGATCGTCTCGGCGCCCCGGGCCGTGCGGACGACGGCGTCCGACTCCGACGGCGCCCGCACGACCTCCCCCAGGCGCCCTTCGTCCGAGCAGGTGACGCACGAGCCGTCGTCGGTGCACTCCTCGGACGGCGCCGTCAGCAGGCCGGGGTGCTCGAAGCACACGTGGGTCAGCTCCCACAGGACGTGGTACAGCAGCACGATCCGGCCGTCGTGCGGTGCCGGCCCGTCCGGGTCGTCGAGCCACAGGACGTGATCGGCGGCGCCCGGCTCGGGCGGCGGGCCGCTCCCGATCCATACCGTCGTGAGCCCCCACGCCGGCGCCCGCCGGAGGACGGTCGTGACGCCTCCGTCGAGCGCCGGCCCCAGTGTCACGAGCAGATCGCCGGCGCGGGCCAACGGTCGGAGGACGCTCACGGGATCGCCACCTTCGATGCCCACGGCCGGTAAGGCGCGGGTGCCGACGATGACCGGGTGGACGAACTCGACGGCGAGGTGCCGCGCGTGCTCGGGCCACGAGGGGGCCACGCACCACATCGTGGCGCCGGCCGCGAAGCGGCGGGCGACGGTGAGCGCACATCGGGCGAGGTCGGTGCCGAGGGCCTCGTCGATGCCGACCGGGAGGCCGGCGCGAGCTGCCATCGCCCCTCCTTCGAACGACTGGCCGCGGACTCTATCCCCGGTTTCTCGAGCCGCCTCAGGCTGGATGGTTGCCACGCGGGCAGTCGGGGCATTAATGATGACTGAATCGGTCGGCTTTCGTTCGACCGAGCACCGAGAGGAGCCATCCGTGACCGCCACCGAGGATCTGCTGCAGAACGGCAAGGCCTACGCCGCCGCCTTCGACAAGGGCTCGTTGCCGTTGCCCCCCGCCAAGCGCGTCGCCGTGCTCGCGTGTATGGACGCCCGGGTGAATCCCTACGGCATCCTCGGTCTGGAGGAGGGCGACGCCCACGTCATCCGCAACGCCGGCGGCGCCGTCACCGACGACGCCATCCGGTCGCTGGCGATCTCGCAACACCTCCTCGGCACGAGCGAGATCATCCTGATCCACCACACTGAGTGCGGAATGCTGACCTTTACCGACGACCAGTTCAAGGACAAGCTCGAGCAGGAGGCGGGGGCGCGGCCGTCCTGGGCGGTCGAGACCTTCACCGATCTCGATCAGGACGTCCGTGACTCGATCGCCCGCGTCAAGAGCAGCCCCTTCGTCCCTCGCAAGGACAACGTCCGGGGCTTCGTGTACGACGTGAAGGACGGGACGCTCCGCGAAGTGGCATAGCCGGATCGAGGTACGTTCACCCTGACGGTTTGCCGGAGGGGTCGATGAGTCGTCGGAGCGTCAAGGCGCGCGGGTTGGGGCCAGTGCCGCTCGATGTCGTGATCGATGCCATTCCGGTCGCCGTGGCGCTCGCCGCCGTCGACGGCCGCATCCTGCACGCCAATCCGGCCGCCGGCCGCCTGGCGCGTCGTCGGGTCGACGACTTGGTGGGCGAGCCGGTCGACGTCGTCACGGCCGGCTCGCCGGACGTCGTCCGCACGCGGATCGAGGTGGGCGACGACGAGGTCCTGCTCGTCACCGTCGACGCGTCGGCCGAGCGGGCCCGGCTCGAGGCGCGCCTCGGCCTGTTCGAGTCGTTCGTCGAAGCATCGAGCGATGCGCTCTTCAGCACGGACACCGACGGCCTCGTCGTGACGTGGAGTCGTGGGGCCGAGCGCGTCTTCGGCTACCTGGCCCCGGAGATCCTCGATCATCCGGCCGCCGGGCTGTTCCCCGAGCACCTCCGGCCGGAACTGGAGGTGCTCTTCGACGCGGTGGCCGGTGGCGACGCCGTCGAGCGGGTCGAGACCGAGCTCCGGCGCAAGGGCGGGATGCCGATCGCAGTCTCGCTGACGATCTCCCCGCGGCTCGGCGACGACAGCCGCGTGGTCGGGTCGGTGGTGGTGGCCCAGGACATCACCGAGAAGCGTTTGACCCAGGCCACGCTGGCCGAGGTCGAGGCCCGCCTCCGCGAGGGCGAGGCCTTGGCGCATGTCGGCCGGTGGCTGTGGGATGTCGGCACGGGCGCCGTGCAATGGAGCGACGAGCTCCATCGCATCCATGACGTCGATCCGCTCGACTTCGCCGGCACCGTCGAGTCGTTCATGGCCTGCATCCATCCCGACGACCGTGACCGGATCCGCGCCGGGATGGAACAGGCGGTGGCGTCGGGCCGGCGCTTCGAGGACGAGTACCGCGTCGTGCGGCGCGACGGCGAGACCGGCGTCGTCTACGCGCGCGCCGAGCCGATGGTGGGCTCGGCCGAGGTGGTGGTTGGGCTGCGCGGCATCGGGCAGGACATCACCGATCGGGCGCGCCGCTACACGCCCTGACGGTCAGGCCCGGCCGACGATGTGCCGGACCCGGGCCACGAGGTCGTCGTTGGTCAGCGCGGCGGGACGGTCGTTCTGCTCGAGGACGTCCGCCAGGTGGCGCAGCGTCTGCCCGGCGTGCGAGCGCAGCGCCGCCAGCAGATCGTGGAACTCTTCCGACTGGCGGATGGCGTTGAGCGACTGCGTGACGTCACGGAAGTCCTGGGCTCCCGCCTTGGCTCCCACCACGCAACCGGCCGCGAACGCCAGGACCACTGACATCGAACCTCCTCCCGTCGCCGTCGTTCAGCCCTCCCGCTCGGCTTCGACCTGGAGCTGCACCCGCACGTCCGGGTAGATCCGCAGCATCAACACCGTAGGCGACTCGATATCGAAGTCGCGGATGTCGACGACATGGTCACCCTGCACCACGAGCCGGTCGGCCGGCCCGACCGTCACCGACACGGTTCCGTGAACGGGGCGGGTGACGCCGTGGATCGTGACGTCGCCGCCCAGGCGGAACCGGCCTGCCGATCCCGCCGGCACGCACTCGTGCAGGTCCAGGGCCACTACAGGGTGACGGCGAGCGTCGATGCGCCGCAACAGCTCGGCGTCGTAGAGCCGGTTGCCCGAGCGCAACTCGTCCACGTTGATCTCCACGTGGGCGGCCGGTGGCTCGTCGACGACGACCTCGCCGTCGTGGACGGACACATCGATCGTGCCTGTCACGCCGATGACCCCGAATGTGATGGGTCCCACGGTGGACCGAGCCTCGACCAGAGCGACGGAACGTTCCGGCACCAACCGGAACCGGCTCGTCGATGCGTCCCGCTCGTCCCGCTCGGCGCCGGGTGGGGCCGTCGCCGGCGAGGGCGAGTACCGGGGCCAGTGCTCGTCGACCCACGACGTGGAGGAGACAGGCGACCAGGCCGGACCCGTCACCGAGGCCCAGCCCCCCTCGACCTCGGCCAGGACGGCGTCGAGCGTCCCTGTCGCCATGTAGCGGCGCAGGACGTTGTCGAGGCGGTCGCGCTCCTCCTTGATGACGCCCATCCACGCTCGCAGCACCCGCTCCCCGTGCTCGGTGACGGCGTAGACCCGCCGTTCCTGGCCCGGTTGACCGGGGCGAGGCTCGCTGGGCGCCGACGCCACGAGGCCGTCCGATTCGAGCTGGGCGAGAGCCCGATAGACGCCGGGCCGATCGACCGTGCCGAAGCGCAGCTCCGTCAGCCGCCGAGCCAGGTGGTAGCCGTACCCGGGCTCCTCCGAGAGCAGCAGGAGGATGGCGGGAAGCACGAAGTGCCGTGGCGGCGTGAGGTCGAACCGTGACCGCGAGCCGGTCCGCCAACCGGCGGTAGCGGCGCTGTCGTCCATCCCCATCCCCCAGGCGTTGCTGGCTGCGGACAACCTAGTGCGGCGGTCACGGCACTAGGTCACTAGGTTGCGTCGGTCCCGAGACGACTGAGAGGTCTTCATGACGACGACGCGCGAGCAGAGCGAGGTCGACGCCGCCAACGCTTCCGATCGCCAGCCGGTCGTGTTCGTGCACGGCCTGTGGCTCCTGGCCGCGAGCTGGGACCCGTGGCGGGCCCTGTTCGAGGAGCGGGGATACGCCACGCTGGCGCCGGGTTGGCCCGACGACCCCGAGACCACGGACGTCGCGCGTCAGGATCCGGGCTCGTTCGCGGGCAAGAGCATCGGACAGGTGACGGAGTACCAAGCCGGCATCGTCCGCCAGCTCGAGCGCAAGCCGGTCATCATCGGTCACTCCTTCGGCGGGTTGCTGGCGCAGAAGCTCGCCGGGATGGGCCTCGCCGCCGGCGCCGTCGCCATCGATCCGGCGCCCTTCCGCGGCGTCCTGCCGCTGCCGCTGTCGGCGCTCAAGGCGGCCTCGCCCGTGCTGCGCAACCCGGCCAACCGGAACAAGTCGGTGGCGCTCACCTACGAGCAGTTCCGGTTCGCCTTCGCCAATGCCGTGAGCGAGGACGAGGCCCATGAGCTCTACGAGAAGTACGCCGTCGCCGGCCCCGGGGTTCCGTTGTTCCAGGCCGCCGTGGCCAACGTCAACTGGAACACCGAAGCGAGCGTCGACACCAAGAACCCGGACCGGGGCCCGCTGCTCATCATCTCGGGTGAGAAGGACAACACCGTCCCGCCGTCGATCGCCAACGCCTCCTACAAGCGTTACAAGGACAATCCCGGGCCCACCGAGATCAAGGAGATCAAGGACCGGGGCCACTCGCTCACCATCGACAGTGGTTGGCGGGAAGTGGCCGACACCGCGCTCGACTTCCTCGACCGCCACGGCCTGAAGGCCTGACGCCGGCGATCAGCTGCGGCGCTTGCGCCGGCGCAGGCGGCTCTGGATGATCTCGCGGACGAGCGCCGACCGGCTCTGCTCGGCCGCCTCGTCGTCGGGCGTCGGCGCCACGTCCTGACGGAGCTGCGACAGCCCGGCCATCGTCGTGAGCCACAGACCGACGAGCGAGGCGGCGGTGGGGTCGTCGCCCCTGATGGGGGTGCCGAGCTCGTCGGCCACGGCCCGCACAACGGCGATCGACGCGTCGTCGCGCAGGACGATGTGGACCTCGTCGCCTTCGAGGCGCACCTCCATGCGGCGGGCGGCGGCCTGTTCCGGCGTCAAGTCGCTCGTGCCGTCGATGCCGAGCTCGTCGATCTTGGCCGCCAGGGTGTCGGCGTCGACGCCGAGGGCCTGTAGCGCCTTGGCGGCCAGGCTGTCGTCGGCGCGGGCCAGTGCTTCGAGGAGGTGATGGCTGCCCATCGGAGCCGGGCCGGAGATCTCCTGCGCCGCGGTGATGATCTCGTCGGCGGCCGGCGTGCGCTCGATGGCGGTCGCGTCGGCGGTGGCCCTGACGCGACCCAGTTCCTCCATCACCATCTTGCGCACCCGTTCGAGGTCGGCGCCGCGCTGCACGAGGATCTGGGCCGCCACCCCTTCGCCTTCGCGGATCAGGCCCAGGAGGATGTGCTCGGTGCCGATGTAGTTGTGGCCGAGCTGCAGGGCCTCCCGCAGCGACAGCTCGAGGACCTTCTTGGCGCGCGGCGTGAAGGGGATGTGGCCCTCCGGCGGCCGCTCGCCGCCCCGGCCGATGATCTGCTCGATCGAGCTCCGGACCGCCTCGAGCGAGATGCCGAGCCGGCGCAGGGCCCGACCGGCAACGCCCTCGGGCTCGCGCAGCAGGCCCAGGAGGACGTGCTCGGTGCCGATGTAGTTGTGGTCGAGGCGCCGGGCCTCCTCCTGGGCGAGCACGACGGCGTTGCGGGCCCGCGCCGTGAAGCGTTCGAACATGCCTTCAGTGTTGCAACCCTGTCAATCCACTAGCAGTGATATGGTCAGGGTGGCAATGACTCCGGCCCACTGACCTGGAGATGGGGATGAGCGACTGGGAGACGAGGCTCGAACGGTGGCAGGCCGAAGTCGAGCTGTTCGCCCAGCTCGAGGGCACGCCGTGGGTGGCCTTGGCCGAGGCCGAGGCGGAGACGGGCGTGTCGCGGTCGGCCCTGCGGTCGTGGTACCGCAACGGTGAGATCCCGTCCCGCCTCGTCGACGGCCCCAACGGCCCGCAACGCCTCGTCCCGCTCGACGCCGTCGTGGCCCGGGCCGCCCGCTCGCCGCGCATCCAGCGCCGGGCCGAGCGCGAGGTCGGCCTCGAGGCGCAGGTCGCGCTGCTCCGCCACCGGCTCGACCAGTTGGAGTTGCGTCTCGGCGCCCTCGAGCGCAACCGGCCGACGTGATCACACTTCGCTCACATCCCGGCCGTAGCGTCCGCTGACCATGGCGCCGGCGTCTCGCGAGCAGACGATCGTGGTCGCCGAGGACGATGCCAGCATCGCCGACCTCCTCGACTTGTATCTGCGCGACGCCGGCTACCGGCCCCTCCTGGCGCCCACTGGCGAGCGGGCGCTCGAGCTCGTCGCTCAGCACCGGCCCGCGCTCGTCGTCATCGACGTCGGCCTTCCCGGCATCGACGGCTTCGAGGTGTGCCGGCGCATCCGCCTCAGCCATCCGATCCCGGTGCTCTTCGTGACGGCCCGCGACGCCGAGACCGACCGCGTCCACGGGCTCGAGCTCGGCGGCGACGACTACGTGGTCAAGCCGTTCTCACCGAGAGAGCTCGTCGCCCGGGTACGGGCCGTCCTGCGCCGCGGCGCGCCGGCTCCGTCCGGACCGCCGGCCGTGATCGAAGTCGGCGCCTCGGTCGACGTGGACCTGGCGCGCCGCGAGGCGCTGGTGCGGGGCGAACCCGTCGCCCTGGCGACACGTGAGTTCGACCTCCTCGCCCACCTGGCCCGCAACCAGGGTGTCGCCCTCACCCGGCGCCAGCTCCTCGACGCCGTGTGGGGCGAGGACTGGGACGGCGACGAGCGCACGGTCGACGTCCACGTGGCCCAGTTGCGCAAGAAGCTCGGCGACGACCTGCCCCTGACCACCGTCTGGGGCATCGGCTACCGGCTCGGCTGATGACCCGCCGGCTGTTCCTGGCGATCCTGGCCACCACCGTGGCCACGCTGATCGTCGCCGGGCTCGGCACGCTCGTGCTGGCGCGGGCCCGAGCCCGCGACCAGACCGAGAGCGACCTGCGGCGCCAGGCCACCGAACTGGTGGCGGGGGTGGCCCAGCTGGCCGACCGGCCCGCCGGCGAGCGTCCGCTCGTGGCCGTCAACGCCTTCGAACGGGCGTTGCGACTCGATGGGGTGGCGGCCGTCGTGATCGGACCGGGAGGTGGCATCGCCGGCACGCTGCCCACGGGCATCACCGAGGCCGACATCCAGGTGCCGAACCTGCAAGCAGGGGACGTCGTCAGCGGCCATCACGGCAATCTCGTGTACGCCGCTGCGCCCAGCGCCACGTCACGCGGCACGATCGTCGTCGTCGCCAGCCGGCGGGCCGACGTCGGTCTGGGACCCGCGGGTCGGTGGTTTGTCTTCGCGGCGGCCATCAGCGCCGCCCTCGCTGCCATCGTGGCCTTCACGCTCGGGCGGCGGCTCGCCCGACCGGTGCGCCAGGTCGACGAGGCGGCCCGAGCCATCGCCGGTGGCGCCTTCTCGACGCGCCTGCCCGAGCCGCGCGCGGGCGCCACCGACGAACTGGCCCAGCTGGTGCGGTCGATCAACGCCATGGCGTCCGAGCTGGAGCGGTCCCACGCCCTCGAACAGCAATTCCTGCTGTCGATCTCCCATGACCTGCGCACGCCGCTGACGTCGATCCGCGGCTACGCCGAGGCCATTCGCGACGGCGCCACCACCGATTCGCGCTGGGCATCGGGCGTCATCCTGAGCGAGGCCCGCCGGCTCGAGCGGCTCGTGCGCGACCTGCTCGACCTGGCGCGGCTGCGGACCCGTTCGTTCTCGTTGCACTCGATGCCCGTCGACCTCGGTGAGGTCGCGGGCGTGGTGGCTGAAGGTTTCCGGCCCGACACGGATGCCGCTGGCCTCGCGCTCGTCGTGGACCGCACCGGGCCCGTCGTGGTGTCGGCCGATGCCGACCGTGTGGCCCAGGTCGTCGCCAACCTCATCGAGAACGCCGTCAAGTACGCCCGCACCACGGTGGCGGTCACCGTCACCGCCGACGCTGGCTACGGCGTCGTCACCGTCGACGACGACGGCCCGGGCATCCCGCCCGAGGACCTGCCGTTCGTGTTCGAGCGCCTGTACGTCGCCGGGCGTGAGCCGGTCCGCCGCGAGAGTGGCTCGGGCCTCGGGCTGGCCATCGTGCGCGAGCTGCTCGAGGCCATGGGTGGCCGGGTCACGGCCGAGCCCCGGCCGAGCGGGGGTACCCGCCTCGCCGTCCGTCTTCTGCTCGTGACCTCGTTGACGCCGATGTGACAGTCGTGCGGGACGTTGCGGACGCGCCAAGCTGTGCTTCATGGCCAAGTTCACCAGAGGGTTCTTCGGGCACAGCCAGGAGGCGCGTGACCCCCGCCTGCCTCCGGGGCAGTACGACGTCGGCAAGCAGTGGCCGGTGCTCACCGCCGAGGCCACGCCGCGCCTCGACACCGGGACGTGGACGTTCAAGGTCGAGGGACTGGTGGAGCAGCCCACCACCTGGACGTGGGACGAGATCCACGCCTTGGCCCCGGCCACCTACGACGGCGCCATCCACTGCGTCACGACGTGGTCGAAGTTCGACATGACGTTCTCGGGCGTCTCGGTCGACACCCTGCTCGCCGCGGCCAAGCCGTCGGCATCGGCCTCGTACGTGCTGGCGTTCAGCCACACGGGTTACACCACGAACCTGCCGCTCGCCGACGTCACGGAGGGCAAGGCGTGGGTCGTGTGGGATGTCGACGGCGGCCCGTTGCCCCGTGAGCACGGCGGACCGGCCCGTCTCCTGGTGCCGCACCTGTACTTCTGGAAGAGCGCCAAGTGGGTCGCCGGCCTACGCCTCCTCGATCACGACGAGCAGGGGTTCTGGGAGCGCAACGGCTACCACGACCGCGGCGACCCCTGGCTCGAGCAGCGCTATCAGGGTGATTGACGTTGCACTGGGAGGCCGCGACCGTCACGTTCGTCAAGGATGAGACGCCCCACGCCAAGACCTTCCGCTTGGCTCTGCCAGAGCCGTCCCGGCACCGGGCCGGCCAGCATTATGTGGTGCGCCTCACTGCCCCCGACGGGTACTCGGCGACGCGGTCCTATTCCGTCGCGTCGGCGCCCGACGGCACGAACGAGATCGAGCTCACGGTCGAACGGCTCGAGGGCGGCGAGGTGTCGACGTTCCTCCACGACGTGGTCGAAGTCGGTGACGAGCTCGACGTGCGTGGGCCGATCGGGGGCTGGTTCGTGTGGGACGGTGATCGCCCCGCACTGCTCGTCGGCGGCGGGTCGGGCGTGGTGCCGCTCATGGCCATGCTGCGCCTGGCCCGGCGCACCGGGAAGTCGGACCTGCTGCGGCTCGTGGTGTCGGCCCGCTCGCCCACGGAGCTGTACTACGCGATGGAACTACCGGGACCCGAGGCCACGGTGCTCTACACCCGCGAGGCCCCGCCGTCGTGGCCCCGTCCACCGGCCCGCCTCATGGCCAACGACCTGCCCACCGTCGCCGGCACCGACGCCACCGCCTACGTATGCGGTTCGCCCGGCTTCTGCGACGCCGCTACCGACGTCCTCATCATGAGCGGCTGGACGGCCGAGCAGATCCGCGTGGAGCGCTTCGGCCCGAGCGGCTGAGCGCGGCGGGGGCACTCGGCCGAAGTTGAACCTGGGACCGCCCGCGCGGGCGGTCTCCGGTTCAAGTTCGGATCATTCGGTGACGCCCTTCGGCGCCGTCTGCTTCATGAAGCCGAACATGTAGCCGGCGACCCGGCGCATCTGGATCTCCTCGGCGCCCTCGGTGATCCGGTAGCGGCGGTGATGGCGGTAGATGTGCTCGAACGGCTTGTGCCTCGTGTAGCCGAGGCCACCGTGTACCTGGATGGCCCGGTCGGCGGCCTCGCAGCACATCCGGTTGGCCCAGTAGTTGCACATCGAGACGCGCTGTGACTGCGAGAACGGGCCGTAGGTGTCCATGCTCCACGCCGTCTTGTGGATGAGGGCGCGCAACATCTCGCACTGCGTCTGCAACTCGACGAGCGGGAATTGGATGGCCTGGTTCGACGCCAGTGGCTTGCCGAACGGCTTGCGGTGCTGGGCGTACTCGACCGACTCGTTGATGCAGAACTGCGCTGCCCCCAAGCTGGAGGCGGCCTGGCGGATGCGGTTCTCGTTGAAGAAGTGCTGCACCACCTGCAGCCCCCGGCCTTCGCCGCCGAAGATGGCGCTGTCGGGCACCCGGACGTTGGTGAGCGACACGTGGGCGTGGTCGGTGGGCATGTTGAACGTCCACAGGAACGACTCGATCTTGAAGCCGGGCGACTCGACGGGAACGAGGAACGCCGTGATGCCGTTGCCGTCGCCCTGCTTGCCACTCGTGCGGGCGAAGATCAGGTCGTACTGCGCTGCGTGCATGCCGGTGTTGAACGTCTTTTCGCCGTTGATCACCCACTCGTCGCCATCGCGCTCGGCGTGGGTCTCCATGAACGTGGCGTCGGAGCCGTGCTCGGGCTCGGTGATGCCAAAGGCGAAGCCTCGGCGGTGGTGGGCGAGGTCGTCGATCCACTCGGCCTTCTGCTCCTCGTTGCCGTAGTTGATCATCAGGAGCAGTCCGACGTTGTTGCCCACGATCGAGTGCTCGTTCTGCAGGTCGTTGTGCAGCCCGAGGCCCTTGGCGGCCAGGTGCTCGCGGATGACGGCCATGCCGAGGTTGGTGCCGTCCTTGCCGCCGTACTCGGCGGGGAACGGGTAGCGGTAGTGGCCGGCGACGTCAGCCCGGCGCCGGGCCTCGGCCAACAGGGCCTCCCACTCGGCGTTGGGGAGCCCCCCGCGGTCCCAGTCGGTGCGGGCGTCCTCGCGACGGTGGTCGAAGAA
>DASXAI010000186.1:0-3385 GCA_036406775.1 Acidimicrobiales bacterium | reverse complement strand
TCTCGGCGCCACCCTGCCATCGGTCGGGGTCGGCAGCGCGCTCGTCTACGAGGCGATCCTGACCGCTTTCCTGATGTTCGTAATCGTCGCCGTCGCCACCGACACCCGAGCGGTCGGTGCGGCGGCGGCCATCGCCATCGGCGGGACCGTGGGGCTCGACGCCCTGTTCGGCGGGCCCGTCACGGGCGCCTCGATGAACCCCGCGCGGTCAATCGGTCCGGCGCTCGTATCGGGCGAACTGCACGACCTCTGGCTCTACGTCCTCGCCCCGATCGTCGGCGCGGCGGCGGGAGCCGCCGCCTATCAACTCGTGCGCGGCGGTGCGGCGAGTTCGGTGGCCGGCTGATGGCGAACGTCATTTTCGTGTGCCTCCACAACGCCGGGCGCTCGCAGATGGCGCAGGCGCTTTTCGAGCGGGCCGCCAAAGGTCGCCACGGCGCCCGCTCCGCAGGCACCGAACCGGCCGACCGCATCCATCCCGAGGTTGTCGAGGTCATGGCCGAGCTCGGCCTGGACCTCAGCGGCAACGCCCCCCACGAGCTGACGGAGGCCGATGCACAATGGGCGAATCTCGTGGTGACGATGGGCTGCGGGGACGAGTGCCCCTACGTCCCCGGCCGCCGGTACGTTGATTGGGACCTGCCGGATCCGCAGGGGCGGCCGCTGGACCAGGTCCGCGCGACTCGTGACGACATCGCCGCCCGTGTCGATGCGCTCGCAGCCGAGCTGGACGCGGCCTAGATCGCTTCACAGCTTCGTCTCAAATCGTTGACCAGCGGCCAACTCCCGGTTAACAAGGCGGCCGGCGGCCGTTCCTAGCCTGCCTGGCGATCCGTGTCTCGTCCGTCCAGACCATCGACAGAAGGCAGAGGTGCATGATGAAACGAATCGCCCTCGCGGTAGCCGCCCTGGCGCTTGCCATGGGCTTGGCGGCGGGCTCGTCGCCGGCGGCCCCGCAGAAGAAGCAGGGACCCAGCCCGCGGACGCCGATCCGCCATGTGATCGAGATCTTCCAGGAGAACGTCTCCTTCGATCATTACTTCGGCACCTATCCCCAGGCGGCGAACAGCGATGGCCAGAGCTTCAAAGCGGCGCCGCACACCCCGGCGGTCGACGGCCTGACGCCGGCGACGAGCAAATCGCTGCCGATCGGCCTCCGGCACACCACCGACCTGCTGACCGAAAACCCGAACGCCTCGCCGCCCCAGCGGCTCGACAGCACCGCGACCGGGCTGCCGGGCGACGCCGGCGGGCAGCTCACCTGCGACCAGGACCACAACTACAGCGATGAGCAGCAGTCGTTCGACGGCGGCGCGATGGACCGCTTCGTCCAGAGCGTCGGCACAGGCTCAGGCAAAACGCCATTCGGCACGCCGTGCGACCCGAAAACGGTGATGGACTACTACGACGGCAACACGGTCACGGCGCTGTGGAACTACGCCCAGCACTACGCGATGAGCGACAACTCCTACGGCACCACCTTCGGGCCGTCGGCCCCGGGAGCGATCAACCTGGTCTCGGGGAACACCGGCGGCGTCGACGCCGGCCACGAGGTCAACGCGCCCGGCGTCGCGACCTCGACCAGCCCCGACGCCGACCTCACCGAAGACGGCAGGGGCGGCTTCTCGCTGACCAGCGACGCGCAGCCCTATTGGGACGACTGCTCGACCCGCGACGCCGTCGCGATGAGCGGCCAGAACATCGGCGATGAGCTCAACGCCGCCGGCCTCTCGTGGGGCTGGTTCCAGGGCGGCTTCCGTCCGACCACCTCGTACAAGGAAGCGTTGGCAGCGACCGGACACGCCGGTCAGCCGACCAAGACGTTCATTCCGGACGAGTTCAAGAGCGCCGAATTCCAGAAATCGGTTCCCAACGCCGGCAACCAGGGGCTCTGCGACGCGGTCACAGCGGTCGGCAAGGGTCTCGGCGGCAACGGCCAGTGGGGGTTCAAGGACGACTACATCGCCCACCACGAGCCGTTCCAGTACTACGCCTCGACCGCGAACCCGCACCACCTGACGGTGCCGACCGACTCGCATGGCCACGACACGCTCGCCGGGCTGGCGACGATCGGCCGCGACACGCAGTCCTACGTGGCCGGGACACCGCAGTTCAACACCCCGAATCACAACTACGACATCGGCGATTTCGACCAGCTCGTCGACGCGATCTCGAGTCACCGGCTGCCGCCAACGGCCCTGCCGGCGGTCAGCCTCCTCAAGGCGCCGGGGTTCCAGGATGGCCACGCCGCCTACTCGGACCCCCAGGACGAGCAGGAATTCGTCACCCACACGATCAACGAGGTGATGAGCAGTCCCGATTGGCGCAACACGGCGATCATCATCAACTACGACGATTCGGACGGTTGGTACGACCACGCCTTCAGCGGGGTCACGAATCCATCGCTGTCGCCGGCCGACAACCTGACCGACACCACGTTCAGCGTCCCGACGTCCGGCATGTGCGGGCCCAAGCCGCAGGCCGCGACGCCGCTCGGAGGCGAGCAGGGCCGATGCGGGTTCGGGCCGCGACTGCCGATGATGGTGATCTCGCCCTACGCGAGAAGCAACGACGTCGACCACAACCTGAGCAACCAAGCCTCGACGATCAACTTCGTCGAGTACAACTGGCACCTGCCCCCGATCGCGGGGTCCTTCGACCAGGCTCAGGCCAAACTCGACAAAGCCGAGCACGTCCCGTTCGACCTGGCGGGCATGTTCGACTTCAGGTCTGGAGACAACGGCGCTCAACTGCTCGACCCAGTCACGGGCGAGCCGTTCGGGGTCCACCACCACTAGACCCTCCACACGGACACGAGAGCTCGGCGAGGGCACGGACGCGGCACCGGGACGCGTCCGTGCCCTTTCGCCTACCGTGGCTACGCATGATCGAAATCAACGGGGTCGCCCACGTCATCCTCAGGGCCAACCGAATCGAGGAGTGCATCGCCTTCTACGACAGGGTGATGCCGTTCCTCGGCCTCGACCCGGTCGAGCCCCGCTCCGAGGAATTCGTCTATTACGTGGGTGGCCGCACCGCGGTCGGGATCCGCGGCGCCGACCCGGACAACGCCGACGTCCCCCATCGCGAAACGGGCCCGGGAGTCGACCACCTCTGCTTCCGGGCGAGGAGGCGCGAGGACGTCGACGCGCTGTACGAGTTCCTGCTCGGGATCGACGCCGACATCGTCCGCGCGCCGGAGGAGGGCCCCTGGGCGCCCGGCTACTACTCGCTCTCGTTCCGCGACCCGGAGGGAATCAGGTTCGAGCTCAACCACGTCCCCGGCAAGGGCCTGCTCGCCGATGGCGCCACCTTCGACCCGGCGCCCGAGCATCCGATCGGCGGCCACCCCAGCCCTGAGAGCGCCTAGTGCACACAAAACTGG
>DASXAI010000185.1:0-3229 GCA_036406775.1 Acidimicrobiales bacterium | reverse complement strand
GGTTGCACACCGGCGACCTTGCGCGCATCGACGACGAAGGGTTCGTCCAGATCGTCGACCGGCTGAAGGACATGATCTGCCGCGGCGGCGAGAACGTCTACTGCGTCGAGGTCGAGAACGCCCTCGTCCAGCACCCGGCCGTGTTCGAGGTCGCGGTCATGGGCGTCCCCGACAAGATGATGGGCGAGAAGGTCGGCGCCGTCGTCGTGCTGCGCCCCGAGACCCACGCCGAGGGCAAGGAAATCGCCGACTTCGCCCGCGAACTGATCGCCGACTTCAAGGTGCCCCAATACATCACCTTCCGGGCCGAGCCCCTCCCCCGCAACCCGGGCGGCAAGGTCCTCAAGCCGGTGCTCCGGAAGGAGACCGAGTGGGGCGAGCAACTCCGCTAGCCATCCCCCCTTCCGTTTCACGCTCCTTCAAGAACCTCAGAGGTTCTCAGAGGAGCGTGAAACGAGAGGGCTTAGGCGCCCTTCGACGCCTCGGCGGCGCGCAGCTCCCGGCGCAGGATCTTGCCCGTGACGGTCTTGGGCAACTCGGTGACGAGCTCGATGCTGCGGGGGTACTTGTAGGCGGCCATGCGCTCCTTGCAGAAGGCGATGAGGTCGGCCTCCGACACGTCCTGGCCGGCGCGGAGGCTCACGAACGCCTTCACCGTCTCGCCCCGGTACTCGTCGGGGATACCGATGACAGCGGCCTCGAGCACGGCCGGGTGCTGATAGAGGACGTCCTCCACCTCGCGGGGCCACACCTTGTAGCCGGCGGCGTTGATCATGTCCTTCTTGCGGTCGACGACGTAATACCAGCCCTCGTCGTCCATGAAGCCCACGTCGCCCGTGTGCAGCTCGCCACCGGGCAGGGCGTGCTCGGTCTCGTCGGGCTTGTCCCAGTAGCCGGCCACGACCTGCGGCCCGGCGGTGACGAACTCGCCGACCTCGCCGGCAGGTACGTCCTTGCCGTCGTCGTCGACGACCCGCACGACCGTGTTGTAGATCGGGACACCGACCGACAGCGCGCCCGACGTCGGGTCGACGGGCGCCCGCGCCCCCATGGGGACGCCGTGCGACGGTGACGTCGTCTCCGTGAGGCCGTAGATGTTGTGGATGTAGGAGCCGGCCTCCTTCTCGAACCGCTCCACCACGCTCGGGGCGATCGGCGCGCCGCCGCTGTACACCTTGGTCAGCGACGACAGGTCGCGGCCGTCGAAGCTCGAGTCGTTCATCAGGGCGATGAACACGGTGATGGCGCCGACCGTGAACGTCGGCCGGTACCGCTCGATCAGATCGAGCACCGTCCCCGGGTCGAAGCGGTAGCCCAGGACAATCGGCATCGGCACGAGGAAGGCCACCGTGAGATGGGCGATGAGCCCGGTGATGTGGAACAGCGGAGCCACACCGAGCACGGTGTCGTCAGGCGTGAGCGACATCCAGTCCCGGTACGCCGTCGAGTTGAACACCACGTTGCCGTGGGTGTTCATGGCCCCCTTCGGCGGGCCCGTGGTGCCCGAGGTGTAGGTGAGGAAGGCCACGTCGTCGGACCCGAACGTGGGCGCCGGCACCTCCTCGCCGGCGTGCTCAGCGATGACCGTGAGGAGATCGAGGGTGCCGTCGGGCACGGCCTTCACCGACGACGCCAGCAGCGTCGGGGCGTCGCCGGCGAGGTAGTCGAGCTCGCTGGTGGTGATGCCCAACCGCACGTTGGTGCCGCCGCCGGCCACCAGGGGTCCGGCGACCTCCTGCCACAGCGACTCCAATGTCACGAGCACCGACGCGCCCGAATCGGTGAGCAGGTACTCCAGTTCGCGCGTCTTGTTCATCGGGTTGATCGACACCATGATCCCGCCCGCTTTCCACGTGGCCAGCATGGCCACGACGAACTGCGGGACGTTCTGGAGGTACACCGCCAGCCGGTCGCCCGGCGCGAAGCCGTTGTCGACGAGACCGGCGGCCAGCGCGTCGGAGGCGTCGTCGACCTCGGCCATCGTGAGCGACCGGTCGAAGTAGTGGATCAGCGGCAGGTCCGGATGGGCGGCCGCCGCCGCCCGGAACATCGACAGGGCGTCAGTGAACTCCGGCGTGATGTCGGCCGGCTGGCCCGGGTCGTACCGAGCCAGCCAGGGCCGATCCTCGTACGTGGTCACTTGATCGCGATGGGGTTCACAGGCGCGCCGGTGGCGTTCACCACCTTGAGCGGGGCCGCGGCGTAGAGGAAGTCCCACTGGCCGTCAGCGGCGCAGTCGTCGGCGAGGTCCTCGAGCCAGGCGATCTCGGTCAGGGTCACACCGAGATTCCGCATCAACGCGTTGTGGAGCGGCAACGTCACACCCGACACCGGGTCGACCGTGACCTCGTTGGCGATCGTGTCGGTGACGAGGTTCGGGATCTCCATGTCCTGGAACCACTGCACGAGCTCGGGGCTGTAGGTGAGTCCCGGCTCGACGAAGTTGCCGTAGAACTCCTCGCGACTCACCTTGTAGAACTTGGCGATCCATCCCGTCCGGATGAGGAGGATGTCGCGCGGGCGGATCTCCGCGCCCTGCGCCGCGGCGCACGCCTCGAGGTCGTCGTGGGTGAACGTCTCGCCCACGTCGAGGACGTCCTTGCCCCGGTGGCGCGCCATGTCGAGCAGGATGCCCCGGCCCACGACGCCGCGTTCGGCGATGGCCAGCACGCTCGCCTTTTCGAGACCCCCGATGGTGGTCTTGGCGTCGTAGCCGTTCCAGATCTGGCCGTCGTACCAGACGTGCCCGAGGGCGTCGTACTGCGTCGAGCCCTGGAGGAAGCACGTCATGTAGTCGTCGGCGTAGTGCGCGCCGCCAGAGAAGTGCGGACCCTTGCCCGCGACGTAGTGGCCCTCGTCGATCACCATGGTCCGGACCGCGCCCGTGCGCCCCGGCCACACCGGGTCGCCGGCGGGGTTCGCCATCTTGACCTGGAGCGGGAAGACCTTGCCCTGCCGGATCGACTGGGCCGCTTGGAGGATGACATCAGGTGTCAGGTAGTTGAGGCTGCCCACCTCGTCGTCGGGGCCCCACTTGCCCCAGTTCTTGGGTGCGTCCTTGAACAGCTCGCCGCAGCTGATCTCAGTCTTGGTGTCGGTCACAGGCTGACGCTCCTTCTCTCCGTTGCTCAGGTTGGGAAGCTGATCTCGCCGTCGGCGACACGCGCCATGAATGTGCCGTCGAGGTAGTAGCGGCGGTGCCAGATGCCGGTCGGGTCCTCGGTTTCGA
>DASXAI010000184.1:0-2762 GCA_036406775.1 Acidimicrobiales bacterium | reverse complement strand
GTGGCTGCGCCGGACGGCGTCGGGCGGGTTCACCGACACCGACGCTCGCCCCCTCGACGCCCTCGAACTGCTGCCGGTGAAGGAGGCGGTGCGCGACCTGGCCCTCGTGACCGTCGACGCCGCCACGGCCCGTCGGGTCGCCCACGGCGCCGTGCTGGCCCGCCCCGCCGGTGACGGCCCGTGGGCGGTGCTGGCGCCCGACGGCGAGCTGCTGGCGGTGTACGAGCCGCGCAACACCCTCGAGGCCAAGCCGGCCGTGGTGCTCGTCCAAGGGGTCGCCGGCGGCCCGGAGCGGTAGCGTCGTCGTCCGTGCAGGTCATCACCGACGTCTCCGACCCACCGTGGGACGGCAACACGGTCGTCACCATCGGCGCGTACGACGGCGTCCACCTCGGGCACCAGGCAGTGATCGCCGAGGTGCGCCGGCTTGCCGCGGCGCGAGGCGCCAAGTCGGCCGTCGTCACGTTCGACAAGCACCCCGCCGTCGTCGTGCGGCCCGAGTCGGCGCCGCGCTCGCTCACCGACCTCGACCAGAAGCTGGAGCTGCTGGCGGCCACCGGCATCGACGCCACCGTCGTGATCACGTTCGACCAACAGCGGGCGAGCGAGGAGCCCGAGGACTTCGTGCAGGAGGTGCTCGTCGACGGCTTGCACGCCGTGCTCGTGGTGGTAGGGGAGGACTTCCACTTCGGCCATCACCGGCGCGGCAACGTGCCGCTTCTGCGGGAGCTCGGCCGCCGCGACGGGTTCGAGGTGATGCCGGTCGGCCTCGTGGCGCGCGCCGACGGCGTCGACGAGCCCGTCAGCTCCACCGCCGTGCGCCGAGCGCTGGCCGGGGGCGAAGTCGACATCGCCGCCCACCTCCTGGGCCGGGAGTACGAGGCGCGCGGCATCGTCGTCGTCGGCGACAAGCGGGGCCGGCTGCTCGGCTTCCCGACCGCCAACGTGGAGGTGTCGAACCAGGTGTGCCTGCCGGCCGACGGCGTGTACGCCGGTTGGTACGAGCGGCCCGACGGCGCTGTCCACGGGTGCGCCATCAACCTCGGGCGCCGGCCGACGTTCTACGAGCACGCCGACCACTCGCTGCTCGAGGCCCACCTGCTCGACTTCGACGGCGACCTGTACGGCGAGCGGGCCGAGGTCCGCTTCGTCCACTTCCTCCGCAGCGAGCGCAAGTTCGACGGCGTCGACGCCCTCGTCACCCAGCTGAAGCACGACATCGAATCAGCCCGCCACGTCCTCGGCATCTAGTTCCCGAGCGATCTGACGCGTTTTCGCGACCTCTACGACACATATCGCGCACCAGAACGGAACTAGGCGGGCCAGATGACGGTTCCCTCGGCGTCGTACACGCCCTTCACGAGGTCGGCGTCGTACGTGCCGGTCATGGCGGGCGCCGACGGGAACACCCCGGCGGCGGTGTAGGCGTCGACCTCGGCCTTCAGCAGGGCCGGGTCCACCAGGCCGACGGGCTGGCCCTTGGGCGTGCTGTCGGTGACGATCTTGGCCTCGGTCTGCCAGCGGAACGACTCGCCCTCCTGCGTGAGGTGGTTCTGGTTGCCCGCCGACTGCATGAGGTCGACGCAGGTGGCGACGGCGGCGGCCGGGTCGGCGATGGCGTCGGCGAGGCCCTTCATCGACGCCCGCACGAAGTCCTGGACCGCCGTCGGGTGCTGCTTCAAGAAGTCCTGTGACGTGTAGATGAGCCCGAAGGTGCCGGGGATGCCCTCGGCGCTCGGGTCGAACATCGTGAACGGGACGCCGGCCCGCTGCAGGATGCCGGGCTCGTTCGAGCGGAAGCCGGGGCGGCCCGCGATCTGCTGCTGGAAGTGGGCGATGGGATCGAAGCCGTCGAGCAGCACGGTGTGGTAGTCGCGGCCGTCCTGGAGCCCCGCCTTCACGAGCATCGCCGTCACCGACTGCGGCATGGCGCCGAGCACGCCGATCGTCTTGCCCTTCAGGTCGGCGAGTTGGTTGACCCCGGCGTCTGGTTTCACGAGCAGCACGTTGATCGACTGCTTGCCGTCGTCGGTCACGACCGCGAACTTGGCGCCGCCGGTCGACTGCTGGAGGACCTCGCTGTAGCTACCGGCCGAGGCGAACTGCGCTCGACCGGACGCCACGAGCGGGTAGTTGGCGGTGGAGAAGCTCGACTTCAGGTCCACGTCCAGACAGAGCTGGTCGAAGTAGCCCTTCTGCTTGGCCACCACGACCTCGACGATGGACGCCGACGCGGCGAAGTCGAAGCCCGAGAGGTACGTGATCTTGCCGGCCGCCTTGTTGGCGGCGCACCGGTCGGGAGAGATGCCGGCGCTGGTGACGGAGCCCACCGGACCACTGGTCGTGGCGGCGCCGCGGGAGCCGTTGTCCCCGCCACAGGCGGCGAGGGCGAGGGCGGCGACGACAGCAATGGCGACGGCCGTCAGCTTTGAACGCGAGAACGACGAGAACATGGGCATCGACCTCCTGCGCACGAGCGCGTTGCAGAGATGAGCTGCAAGGGCGCCAGTCGGCGCGGTGCGACGAATCGCAGGAGATGCCAGGGGTCGCCGGAGCGACGTCGGTAAGGCTAGCGCCGAGGGGGCGGTCAGCGGGAGGTCTGCAGGGTCTGGCGCACCCGGGTCACGTGCTCGAAGAAGGCGACACTGTCCTCCTGGGTGGCGTGGCGGGGCCGGGGGAGCGTGACCTGCTCGACGGCGGCGACCCGGGCCGGGCGGGGCGTCAGCACCACGACCCGGTCCGACAGCATCACGGCCTCGGTG
>DASXAI010000183.1:0-7788 GCA_036406775.1 Acidimicrobiales bacterium | reverse complement strand
GCCGGGATCGTCCCGCTGATCTTCGACGGCCAGCCCGAGTAGTAGTCGAGCCCGGCCACCGCGAACTGCACGATGGCCTCGGTGTAGCCCTTCAGGAGACCGGCATCGAGCGTGTCGAGGTCGCTGAAGACGCCGCCGTGGTCGGCGAACAGCTCGGCCAACCGCCGCAGCCGGCGCTCCTTGTCGAGCGGGGCCAGGTCGCGCCAGCGGCGGTCCTCGAACGACCGACGGGCGGCGGTGACGGCCCGCTCGAGGTCCTCCTTGCCTCCTGCCGCCACCCGTCCGATCTCGGTGCCGGTGGCCGGCTCGATGATGGGCATCGTCTCGCCCGACGCCGATTGGACGAGCTCGCCGTCGATCACATGGCCGAATGCCGTCGCCTCGAGGTACTTCCGCGTCTCGGCGCCCAGGGGATAGGCCTGGAGATCGGCGGTGATCGTCATGACTCCGCCCCGGACCGCTGCTGCGCCGCCCGGTTCTGCTCGGCCTCGGCTGCCGCCGCCGCCGTCTGTGAGTACTCGCGCTGCTCCATCCAGCCGACTTCCATGCGCTTGTCGGCGATCAACCACTTGTCGCCCACACGCCGCAACACGTCGCGATAGCGGCCGACGATCAGGTACACCTTGTCGGGCGCCGACGCGTCGATCTGGTGAGACGTGTGGTACGTGTACGTCCGCGCCTCGTCACCGTCGAGCTCCACCTCGTACACGTTGATGAGGTGATGCTGGAACTTCATCGTGGTGCCCATCTCGGCGATCCACGACACGAGCTTGTCGGCACCGTGGATCTCCGGCGCGCCGGCGTACTGCGCCACGACATCGTCCGTGAACACCGTGCGCAGTCCGGCGTAGTCCTTCACGTCGATGGTCCACGCGTACTTGTAGATCGTGTCTTCGATCTGCTGGCGGTCGAGCAACTTCTGCAGCGCCGCGTTGTCCATGCTCACGACCCCTTTCCGAGACCCCGTAGCACAACACCGCGTCGGTGCGGTGTCAAGAGTTCATGATGATGAATAGGGCCTAGGCGGGAACGAAGACCGGCCGAGGCCCATCGGGGCTGTCCCGGACCTCCAACCGCACACGCTGGCCGATCGCCGGCGCACCGCCGTCGAGGTTGCCCACGAGACGAACACCCGGTGCGCCATCGGGCTCGACGAGCACGACGACGACGGGCAGATCACCCGGCTCAGTCGACGGTGGGAAGGCGCGACGCACAGTGGTGTGGGTGAAGACGGTTCCCGTTCCCGGGAGCGTCTCCCATGTCAGCTCGGCGCCGTCGCAGTGCGTACCCGTCTCCTCCGGATACCAGACGAACGCCCCGCACCGGCCGCATCTCGGGAGGCGCAGCTCACCGTCCGCCACGCCCTCCCAGAACGGCGCCACCGGCGCCCACGGAGGAGGTGCGAAGCTCGGCCGCGGCACGTCAGCGATCCGTCGTGAGGATGACGGTGGCGTGGTCCATGGCGCCGAGGCCGCTCACGAGGGCCACCTCGGCCCCGTCGACCTGGGCGTCGCCGCGCGTGCCGCGGAGCTGGCGCACGGCCTCGACCACGTGGCCGGCACCCACGGTGTACGAGTGGCAGAGCAGCCCGCCGTGCGTATTCACCGGGAGCGAGCCCTTGGGCCCGATGGCGCCGGTGGCGGCGAAGCGGGCGCCCTCGCCCCGCGCCGCGAAGCCGAGGTCCTCGAGCTGCATGATCGTCGACATGCTGAAGCAGTCGTAGAGCTCGGCCACGTCGACGTCTTCCGGCCCCAACCCGGCGGCGGCGAACGCCCGCGGTCCCGACACCGCCGACGGGAGCGTCGTGTAGTCGGCGTTCTGGGAGAAGTACGTGGCCTGGGTGAGGGGCCGGGTGCCGAAGCCGGTACCGGCCACCACGACGGGGGCCTGGCGCAGGTCGCGGGCCCGCTCGACGCTGGTGAGCACGAAGGCCGCCGCCCCGTCGTTCATGAGGCAGCAGTCGAGCTTGCGCAGCGGGTCAGCGACGACCGGATTGGCGAGATAGCCCTCGATGTCGAGCGGTTCACGCCGCAGTGCCCCTGGTGTCATCTCGGCAAAGGCCCGGGCCGACACCGCGATCGACCCGAGCTCTTCCGGTGCCAGCCCGTAGTCGTGGGCGTACCGCTGCGCGATGGCGGCGAAGTACACGGGCTGGCCGTAGAACCCGAAGGGCATCTCCAGGTTGGCCTTGGCCGGTTCGTGGGCGTGGACGGCGTACACGCCGCCAGCCGTGGTGCTCAGGCTGATCCCGTAGTAGCTGATGACGACCGAGGCCAGGCCGGCGTCGATGGCCGACGCCGCCAGCTGGACGGCCCCCACCGAGCCCGCGCCGGCGAGTGACGTGTGGCCACTGAAGCGGCGATCGATCATCCCGATGGCGCGGCCGACCTCGTCGGGCGGGGCCTGGCTCACCATGGCGTAGGCCTCGGTGGCGACGCCGTCGACATCGGCGCCGTCGAGCCCGGCGTCGGCCAGCGCCCGCCGCACGGCGTCGGTCACGAGCTCTCGCACCGGTCGAGGATCCTGCCAGCGCGGCTCGGTCTCGCCCACGCCGACGATGGCGACGGTCACAGCTCGCTCCTCCACGCAATCCTGATGAGGAAAGGCCCGTCACGGGACGTCGGCTGCACGCTACCGGATTACGCTCCCGCTCGAACCGAGCCGCGGGGAGGACGAGACGTGCTCGACGGCAAGATCTGCCTCGTGACAGGAGGTGGCGGTGGCATCGGCCGGGCCACCGCCATCGAGATGGCCCGGCAGGGCGCGGCGGGCGTCGTCGTGGCCGACATCGACCCGGCCGGCGGCGCGGAGACGGCCGACCTCGTGCGAGTCGTCGGCGCCAAGACCGCGTTCGTACCCACCGACGCCGCCGATCCGGCCCAGCTGCGCGACCTCGTGGCCCGCACCGAGGACCTCTTCGGGGGCCTCGACGTGTTGCACAACAACGTGGGCGTGCTCGAGGCCCATTTCACGGATCAGCTCACCGTCGACGTCCTACCCGAGGACGTGTGGGAGCGCGTGTACCAGGTGAACCTGCGCTCGTACTTCCTCATGACCCGGTACGCGGCCGAGCTGCTCAAGCGGTCGACGCGCGGCCCGAACATCGTCAACACGGCGTCCGTGTCCGGTCTCGTCGCCTACCCGATGGGGCCGGCGTACGCCGCCACCAAGGGCGGCGTGATCCAGTTGACGAAGGCGACAGCCGTCGACTTGGCGCCCACCGTGCGGTGCAACTGCGTGTGCCCTGCCGCCACCGAGACGGCGATGATGCAGCGGTACCTCGACGTGGCCGACGATCCGTCGACCCTGCTGAAGATGATGACGGCCACGCACCTCGTCGGCCGCGCCGGCACGGCGGAGGAGATCGGGAAGCTCGTGTGCTTCCTGGCGTCCGACGACGCCGCCTTCATCAACGGCGGGGTCTACGTCATCGACGGTGGCTCGCTGGCCTGGCGCGGGAGCAACGACTGACGTGCCGGGCGACCAGGGCCGGTTCGCCGGCAGGGTGGCGCTCATCACCGGCGCCGCCAGCGGCATCGGCGAGGCCAGTGTGCGGCGCTTCGTAGCGGAGGGCGCGCAGGTGGTCGTGGCCGACGTCCAGGCGGATCGGGGCGAGGCGTTGGCCGCCGAGCTCGGCCCCGCCACGCGCTTCGTGCGGACCGACGTGACGGTGGAGGCCGACGTCGCCGCCGCCGTCGACGCCGCCGTGTCCTCCTTCGGACGCCTCGATGTCGTCTTCAACAACGCCGGCATCCTCGGTGCCCTCGGGCCGATCGCCTCCATCGCCGTCGACGACTACACCTTCACGATGGGGGTGAACGTGTTGGGTGCGTTCCTCGGCATGAAGCACGGCGCCCGCGTCATGCGGGAGCAGGGGTCGGGCGTGATCCTGTCGACCACCAGTCCGGCCGCCGTCGCCGGCGGTCTCGGACCACACGTCTACAGCGCGGCCAAGGCCGCCATCATCGGGCTGACCCAGTCGGTGGCAGCCGAGCTGCGGCCCCACGGGATCCGGGTGAACGCCATCATGCCGGGCGCCACGGTGACGGCGATGACGGCCGACATCCTGTCGGGCGATCCCGATGCGATCACCGACGCCCACGAGACGCTGGCGCGCGACGCGCTGACGCCGCGGCCCGGCCTGCCGGCCGACATCGCCGCCGCCGCCATCTATCTCGCCAGCGACGACGCTGCCTTCGTCACCGGCGAGGTGCTGCGGGTCGACGGCGGCCTCACGACGGCCCCGGGGACGTCGCCGTTCGCCCAGCCGGAGTTCGCCGCCACCCTGATGCGAGAGGCAGGCGGGCGCGGCGCGCCCCGAGCGCCATGAGGCTGGCCCTGCGCTACGACATGCGGGCACCCGCCTTCGGCGCGCCCGCCGCCGACCTGTACCAGGCGTCGGTGGAGCAATGCGCCTGGGCCGACCGCCTCGGGTTCGAGACCGTGTACCTGGCCGAGCACCACGGCGCCGACGACGGCTACTGCCCGGCGCCGATGATCCAGGCGTCGGCCATCGCCGGGCGCACCGAACGGATGCGCATCCACTTCTCGGCCCTCATCGCGGTGCTGCACCACCCGTTGCGGCTCGCTGAGGACCTCGCCGTGCTCGACAACATCAGCGGCGGCCGGATCGAGGCCACTCTCGGCATCGGCTACCGCCCGCACGAGTACGTGATGTTCGGCGTGCCCAGGGCGCGGCGCGTGCCCATCCTCGAGGAGATCGTGGCCGTGCTCGACCAGGCGTGGACGGGCGAGCCGTTCGATTTCCGCGGCACCACGGTGGTCGTCCGCCCGACGCCGGTGCAGAAGCCGCGGCCGCCGCTCTACATGGGCGGGTCCTCGGAGGCGTCAGCGCTCCGGGCGGCGCGTCTCGGCGACAACTACCTGCCCGCGGCGCCCGGGCTGCTCGAGATCTACCAGGACGAGCGGCGCCGGCTGGGTCTCCCCGTGCCGGCCCCGCCGCCCGAGCGCGGACCGCTGTTCCTCTTCGTCACCGACGATCCCGAGCGCGACTGGCCCATCGTCGGCCCGCACGTCCTCTACACGACGAACTCCAACGCGGCGTGGGCGGCCGAGCGAGGCGTCGGCTCGACGCCGTACCCGCCGGTCGAGCGGGTGGAGGACCTCCGGGGGCAGCGCGAGTTCGCGGTGGTGACGCCTGACGAGTGCGTGGCCCTCGCTCAGGCCCTGGGGCGCGACGGCGAGCTGTGGATGCAGCCGCTGATGGGCGGCCTGCCGCCTGAGCACGGGTGGCGCAGCCTCGAGCTGTTCGAGACGGCCGTGCTCCCGCGGCTCGTCGAGTCCGGCTACCGACCGGTGTCCTGACCGCTTCGGAGCGCCGTATCGCCTGTGTCGGGATTCGGGGCGGAATCCGCACCAACGGGCGCCTCAGGCGAAAAATCAGTCCGCGACGCGCACCAAGCCGGCGCGCACAAGCCTGTCCACCTCGTCATCCGTGACGCCCAGTTCGGTGAGGATCTCCCGTGAGTGTTCGCCGAGCGCCGGGGCGCGGACGGGCTCGAGCGCCGGGTAGCTCTCCAGTTGCACGATGCGTCCGATGGCGCTCACGGGGCCGTGCTCGGGATGATCGAAGCGGGTGGCCCGGCCGGCCGCCACCACGTCGTCGTCGACGAGGTACTCGAGCAGCCACGAGCGCTCGGCCACCTCGGCACACGGCACGCCCGCGGCCCGCAACGCGTCGACCCACTCCGCCGCCGGCCGGCCGTAGAACTCGTAGACGAGTTGGTCGCCGCTCGCATCGACGGCAACGGCGTCATCGCCGAAGACGACCCGCCGCAGGGCCGCCTGGTGCCTGTCGGACATGCAGTACACGCACACGTAGCCCTCGAGGCACTGGTAGATGCGCGCGTATGCGCTCCAGCCGAACTGGTCGTGATCGAGGTGCGGGAGCGACGACCGCCGCTCACCGCCGACGCGGTACCAGTGCGACGTCACGAACACCGACGAGCTCAGCTGCGCGCACTCCACGTACTGCCCCTCACCGGTGCGCGCCTTGTGCACGAGGGCGAGCAACATCCCGACGGCGTTGAGCTGGCCGTTGTAGTAGTCCTCGTTGCCGAACGTCTGCATGGGCGGGTTGCCCTCGCCCGACGCCTCCGAGTGGATGCCGACGAACCCGGAGTGGAGGGGGGCGAAGCTCTGGAGCCGGCTCTTCGGCCCGTCGGACCCGTACCCGGGGGCATAGCAGTAGACGACCTCCGGGTTGAGGCGCCGGACCGACGCGTCGTCGACGCCGAGCCGCTCGGCCACCCCCGGCCGGAAGTTGTGTTGCACGACGTCGGCCCGCCGCAACAGGCCCTCGACCACGGGCCGGGTCTCGGCTGCCTTCAGGTCGAGGGCGATGGCCCGCTTGCCCCGCGACGCGCCCTCGAACGGATCCGGCAGCGATCGCATGGGGTCACCCGACGTCGGTTCGATCTTGATCACGTCGGCCCCGAGGTCGCGCAGGAAGCGGTTCGCATAGGGACTGGCGAAGAACGTGGCCAGCTCGACGACGCGCACACCCTCCAGTGGCCCGCGGGCGAGGGACGCACCACCGCCGGGGCCGAGACCAGGGGAGCGCCACCCGATGACGGCGTCGTCGTCGGTCGCGGTCGAGGTGGCGACGGCCGGCGTACGGGACAGCTTGATCGGCGGGGCCACGACCTCGATGGCACCTTCCTGCGGATCGTCGACGACGCGCACCAGTCCGTTGTGGCGCACCTGGTCGTCGTCGAAGACGACGGCCGGCTCGTTCTCGGGCAGGCCGGCGATCTCGTTGCGCCAGATGTCGTCCAGCCATTCGCTGGACGTGCGGGTGGCGAAGACCTCGGGCAGGCGTTCGATGATCTCGATGTCGTCGTCCGTGAGCGGGCACGCCGCTTCGACCGGACCGGTGGTCGGGGAGATGCGGTCTTCGAGCCCGAGCACCTTCATGAGCCGTCCGAAGGCACCGGCGGCGCCGGTGTGGATCTGGATCAGCTTGCCGTCACGGCAGCGGTAGCGACGCACGATCATCCGTGTGCGACCGAGATCGAGCTGACCGTCGAGCCGCCGGCTGGCGAGGAACGAGACGTCCTTCTCGGTCCACCAGTTCATCGTGAACTGGGCCAGCACGCCGTCGAGCAAGGACACGTCGAGCACCTCGCCCCGGCCGGTCAGGATCCGTGCCCGTAGCGCGGCGAGGATGCCAGCCACGGCGACCAGCGCCGTGCTGTACGCGATGGCGGGGTGCCCGAGGAACACCGGACCGTCGCGATGATGGGCCGTCACTGCCACCATGGCCCCTAGTTCGGCGGCCACGAGGGCGTCGAGCCCGGGGGTGGCGCGGCGGTCGCGACGGCCGAAGCCGCTGAGCGCGGCGTAGACGACATCGGGGTTCAGCGCGGCGACGTCGTCAGGCCCCACGCCGAGGTGCGCCACATCGTCGGAAGCGAGACCCACGAGCACGACGTCGGCGCCGGCGGCGAGCTCGAGGAGGCGGCGATGATCGTGCTCGGCGGTGAGGTCGAGGGCGAGGCGGCGCTTGCCCCGATCCCACGTACGGGTGGCGCCGGCCCGGTCCGCCGGATCACCACCGGGACGGTCGACGTGGATCACCTCGGCGCCGTAGTCGGCGAGCATCATCGTGGCGACGGCGCCCGGCATGCCCCACGTCAGGTCGAGCACCCGCACGCCGTCCAGCGGAGCGGGCATGGTGACCCCCAGGGGACTCGACGTCCACCCATCGTACTGCGACAACGCGTTATTCGCCAGCGAAATTATCGGATTCGGCGGTCGATGTCGTCG
>DASXAI010000182.1:0-6805 GCA_036406775.1 Acidimicrobiales bacterium | reverse complement strand
GTCGCCTCACGGGCGACCGCGCATGCCTTTCAAACGTAGACCGGTACCTCGTGTTGCCTCATCTTGGCGAAGAGGTCTCGAGCGGGCGGTACGCCGAGCCCTTCCATGCGATCGCGGACCGTGCGCTTGAGCAGTTCGGTGGCGTCTCCGACGAGCACCACGCCGACGTCTTGACCGGCTTCGACGGATCCGTTGACGGCGAGATGCAACGGGATCGACGCGCGGGTCGGATCGGAGCTGCCCACGGTGGTGAGGTACAGCATCTGCATGCGACGAGCCTAAGACGGCCCGCCGGCTACTGGTGCCGAGCCACGGGGTCGGGTCGAACGGCGCGCAGCAGCCGCATCACCTCGGCCGGCTGCGCCCGCTCCCGAGCCCGTACGGCCAGGAGCACGGTGCTCGCGGCCAGACCGGGGTGAGCGATGGCGCCGGCCACGACGGCGGTCCTCGTGTCCACACCCTTGATGGCGCGGTCGAGCTCCGGTCCCGTCCGCCCGCTCAACTGCGTCGCCACGGACCAAGCCTGCCGGCGCGCCGCGATCAGGCTGAACCGGATCAGCGTCTCGTCGCCCGGGCCGCCGATGCGATCGGCCAGGCTGAGCCACGGCGACACCTGGTCGAGGGCGCCCTGGCAGCCATTGACGAGCTGACCGAGAACGTCGTTCACGGCGTCGAAGTCGGCCCGCAGGGCCTCGATCGGACCGCCGGCGCCCACGGCGGCCACTGTCACGCCGAGGTCGAGGTTGATGTGGGCGTTGATGCCGAGCAGGAGGTGCTGCAGGATGATGGGCCGCCATGCCTGGCTCGCCCGGAACGCGGCCCGCCATGAGTCCGCACACGGCGCTCCCGCTCGCCAGGCGTCCACGGCGTCCAGGTAGCGGCGGGCGAACAGGCTGGCGAAGCGCTCCATGCGCGCCGCGTCGGCGAACTGGCCGTCGTGGGCCCGATCGCGGACCGTGTTGGTGACCGCCTCGTACAAGGCGGCGAAGTAGCCGAGGCGGTCACCGTCGGCCGTGCACCGATCGAGCAGCGCACCGAGGGCGCCGAGCGTGTGATCGAAGGTCAGCGTCGGGTCATCGGGCACGGGCCGGACCTTACGGCGGGAAGCTGATCACCGATCGCGCCACCTCGCCTCGCTTCATCAGCGCGTAGCCCTCGTTCACCTCGTCCAATGTCAACGTCTTCGACACCATCGAGTCGAGATCGAGCCGGCCGTCCTCGTACATCGCGATGAGCCGCGGGATGTCGACGCGGAACTGGTTCGAGCCCATCATCGAGCCCTGGAGCCGCTTCTCCGAGAGCAACTCCATGGCCGTGATCTCGAGGCGCTCGTTGTCGGGCACCATGCCGATCACCGTCGCGGTGCCCCCGATGTCGAGCATCTGGAATGCCTGCTCGGCGGTGACCTTCCGGCCGATGGCCTCGAAGCTGTAGTCGACGCCGCCACCCGACAGCTCGCGAACGGCCGCGACGACGTCGGGTGTCTCGGCGGCGTTGACCGCGGCGGTGGCTCCGAGGTGGCGAGCGGTGTCGAGCTTGGCGTCGACGACGTCGACCACCACGACCATGCCGGCGCCCGCGATGCGAGCGGCCTGGATGGCCGCCAGGCCGATGCCACCGGCGCCGATGACGCAGACCCGGCTGCCCGGCGTGACGCCGGCGGTGCGGAACACCGCCCCTGTGCCGGTCAGCACGCCACACCCGATGAGCGCGGCCTTGTCGAGCGGCATGTCCTCGCCGATCTTCACGACCGCGTTCTCGTGCACCAGCATCATCTCGGCGAACCCGCCGAGCCGGGCCATCTGGCGCACCGGGGTCCCGTCGTCGCGCGAGAGCCGGGGCGGGCCGCCCCGAGGCCGGTCCGTTACATAGGGATTCGTGCAGCGGTGTGGGAAGCCGCCGAGACACTGACGGCACGTCCCGCAGAACATCGACAGACAGCACACGACGTGGTCGCCGGGCCCGACGTGGGTCACGCCCTCGCCGACGGCTTCGACCACGCCGGCCGACTCGTGGCCGAGGACCGCCGGCACCTTCAGCGGGAACGTGCCCTCCATGAAGTGGAGGTCGCTGTGGCACAGGCCGGCGCCGACCGTGCGCACCAACACCTCACCCCGGCCCGGGTCGTCGATCCGCAGATCCTCGATGTCGAGATCGCCCGGCTGGCGGTTCAACACGGCAGCCTTCACTGTTCGCCTCCTTCCGGAGCCCCTACGGCAGCGTAGCCAGGGCGCTCACGTCGGCCCGCGCCCACGGTCAGCGGATGGAAGTGGCCGGGGTGGAGGAACCCGGCCGCGTACCGTCCGAGATGGAAGCCATGGTCGACTGCGGCCTGGGACTCACGAGCCGGGTCGGCACCGAACCGGGCGGCCGGGTCGAACACCGCCATACCGGCGGCGAAGACCGTCAGGAGGGCGCCCGCGATGGCGACCGCCAGCCAGACCGTCCACGCCTGTGAGATCAGGGCGAGCGTGATGCCGCCGATGGGTGCCACCAGGCTCACGACGATGCCGTAGAGCGCGATCATCCGACCCTCCATCTCGGCCGACGACGAGAGCTGCAGATTGGCCGAGAGCACGGCTTGGGCCAGCGCGATGCCCAGGCCGATGGGGATGAGCAGGGCGAACACGGCGATCTGGCGACCCACGCCGCCGAGCCGACCGCCCAGGATGCCGATGACCACGAGCGACAGACCGCAGGCCAGGATGGCCGGCACGACGAGGCGCACCGCCGAGGCTTTCGAGTCCTTGGTGAGTCGACGGAGCACCAACGCCACCAGGCTGCCACCGAGACCGTAGAACGCGGTGACGATGCCGAGTATGTGGGCGCTGTCGCTCAGCTCGTCCGCGAGCGCGGGCAGGAGGCTCGCAATCGGGACGGCGAGGAAGGTGAGGACGCCGACCAAGCCGATCGACAGGCGCACCGCCTGCTGGTGACGGGCGTACGAGAGGCTGTCGCGAAGACGTTCGGGTTCCACGCGTCGGGCGGCGGCCCGATCTCGCACTGGTGCTCGCGCGACGATGATCATGAGCGGCACGTATGTCAAGGCGTTGAACGCAAAGGTCCACGCCGGTCCCAACCAGGTGACGACGATCCCGCCCGCCACCGCCCCGACCACGCTGGCGAGCGCGCCGAGACTCGAGAAGGCGGCGTTGGCCTCGGAGAGGCGGTCGGGTGAGACGAGTTGGCGCTCGAACTCCTGCCACGACGGGTACTGGATGGCGCCGGCGACACCGGCGAGCAGTGCCGTCAGCGTCAACCACGCCGGGTTCAGCCATCCCGCCACGTCGAGGACCGCCGCCCCGATCCAGATGAGCACCTTGGCCGTGTCGGTCACCACGATGATGTGGCGGTGATCGTGGGTGTCAGCGAGGCGGCCGGCCCACATGCCGACGATCGCCGCCGGCAGGCTGTAGGCGGTCGCGACGATGACCGTGTGGATCAGCGAGTGGGAGTAGTGGAACGAGACGTAGGCGACGGCGAGCAATGCCGTCGCCGAGCCGATGCTCGAGAGCAGGGACGCCGCCAACAGGGAACGGACGCCCGGCACCCGCAGCAGGGAGTCCGGCGCCCGGGGATCGTTCCTGTCGGGAGAGCGCGTCGGTTTCGCGCCGATCCGCCGCCAGATCCGGTTATGCCGGGTCGACACCGGCGTAGGCATGGGCGAACCAGCGAGCGAGGAGAGGGTCGTACTGGAGCGCCGTGACCCATCCGTCGCGTATTCCGCCCGTGAACGCCATTGGCCCGGGCGCCGAGCCGTCGTCGAAGCGGGCGAGGATGAGCCGCAACATCCAGGCCGAGAAGGCCTGGGTCTTCCAGATCTGGGGCAGGCGTGTCTCGGAGTACCGGCCGAGGCGCGAACTGTCACCACGGGGACCGAAGCGCTCGATGAGCCCGGCCGCGAGCTCGACGGCGTCCTGGATCGCCAGGTTCATCCCCTTGCCGCCCGCGGGTGTGATGAGGTGGGCGGCGTCGCCGGCGACGAAGACACGACCGTGTTGCATGGGTTCCATCATCCGCATGCGCAGGTCCACGAGCGACGGGTCGACGAGGGCGACGCCGGCGAGCTCGTCGGTGAGCCCGAGTCGTACCGTCAACTCCTCGCGCATCCGAGCCTCGGGCCAGTCGTCGATCGTGTCGCTGACCGGCACTTCGAGGTAGTAGCGGGTATGGGTCGGGCCGCGACGCATGTGGCCGGCGAAGCCGCGCGGATGGGCGGAATAGATGGTGTGGCCGACGATCGGCGGCGCCCTGCCGATCAGCGCCAGCCATCGCACCGGAAGCTCCTCCTCGCGGATGCGTGCGCCGGGGATCGCGGTGCTGGTCACGCTGCGCACGCCGTCGCAGCCGACGGCAACCTCGCAGCGGATCCGGCCCTCCCCCGTAGCGTCGGCCACGAGCAGATCCACGCCGTTGCTGTCCTGTTCGAGGCCGACGACGCTGGTGGCGAAGCGGACATCGGCACCGGAATCGACGAGCGGACCGCAGAGCTGCGCCACCAGTTCGTGCTGGGGGAAGACGTAGTGCGGCCGGCCATCGGCGAGGGCGCCGTAGTCGAGCACCACCGACGCATGCGGCGTGCGGAACTCGCACCGACCGTTCTCGACCGTGAAGTCGATCAGCCTCCCGGCTATCCCGACCCGGCGCAGCAACTCCACCGTTCGGTACTCGATCATGCCCGCCTTCGGGTGGCCCGCGACGTCGGCCCGGGTGTGGCGCTCGACGACGACGAAGGAGATCCCGGCGTCTCGCAGGAGGTGGGCCAGCACCAGCCCGGCCGGGCCGCAGCCGACGATCCCCACGGTGATCGGGCCCGATCGAGCGGGCTGCTCGCTCACGGCCCCACCCTACGACCGGCCTCGGCGCCGCTGTCCGTCTCTCGCGCGTCAGCCGGTGGGAGCAGAAAGATCCTTGTCCTCCATTTCCCACGCGTGGTCCATCGCGTGGTAGGCGCTGTGGCGGATGAGGAACGGCAGGTTCCACGAACGCATGCGCCTGCCCTCACCGGCGTTGTACGCCCTCATGGTGGCGACATACGTCTCCCGGTGGTCACGCAGCCCCTTCGGCGTGAGCGCACCGCCCTCGGGCACGCGCAATCCCAACCGCTTGGCGAACTCCTCGCTCTCGGTGCGGATGGTGTGACGGATGATCTGGTCGCGGTCGCGCCCCCCGCCACGCGGGCCCTTGCGCATCTCCGGCGACACCCGCGCCGCCACCCCGTCGAAGAACGCCCAGCACGCCCGCAACAGCCCGATCTTGCGGTCGAACTCCGTGTCGTCCATCGGTTCGCGCTCCAAGCCCGACGGTGAGAACGAGATGCCCCAGAAGTCGGTCGAGCCGGGGCCCACCCGGTCCTCGACGATGTCGAGGGGTCCGGCAGCGTCGAACTCGTCGGCCCTCCCGGCCGCGACCGCGATCGGCCGGTACCGCTCGCGATACGACTCGAGCGTCTCGAGCGCCGACTCCGGGGTCTTCGCCCCGCGGCTCCAGCCCGGCCAGTCGACCGCGAACGCCACCGCCTTCTTCCCCTTGGGGCCACGTTCCACGACGGTGCGAACGGCCATCGCGGCGGATGGTACGCGCCCATGACGGGGTCGTTCGCCCGACGTGCAGACCCCCCGGCAGATGCGTGATGATGGCCATGACGCGCCTCGGCGCGAGCGCGGCGCTGGAGGAGGATGAGCATGCCCACCATCCAGGCCAACGGGATCGACGTCTACTACGAGGTCCAGGGCGAGGGTGAACCGATCGTCCTCATCCCGTACCTGGCGGCCGACCAGGCCTGCTACGCGTTCCAGGTCGCCGACTACGCCAAGCACTTCACGTGCTTCACGGTCGATCTCCGCGGCGCCGGCCTCTCCGGCAAGCCCGGCGGCACCTACACCACCGAGCTACTGGCCGACGACGTCGCGGCGTTCATGCAGGTGGCCGGCATCGACCGCGCCCATGTCTTCGGGTTGTCGCTGGGCGCCGCCACCGGGATCTGGCTGGCGGCGAAGCATCCCGAGCGGGTCACGTCCCTCTCCCTGCACAGCGCGTGGCCGCGCACCGACGCGTTTCTCCAGGTGGTCGTCGAGGGCTGGAGGACCATGGCCACGGCCCTCGACAGCGTGACCGAGATGGTCATCGCCGGCATCTTCCCGTGGTGCTTCACCCCCGAGCTGTACGCCACCCGCCCCGAGTACGTCGAGTCGCTCGCCGAGTTCGTACGCAGCCGGCCGATGCCGACGGTCGATGCCTTCGTGCGCCAATCCGCGGCCGTCCTCACCCATGACGCCACGGCGGTCCTCGGGGCCATCCAGGCCCCGACCCTCGTCACGTTCGGCCGCCACGACGTCGTCACGTCGACCCGCTTCGCCGAGCCGCTGACGACGGCCATCCGCGACACCGAGCTCGTTGTGTTCGACGACTGCGCTCACGCGCCGATCTACGAGGACAGCGCCGGTTTCAACCAGCGAACACTCGCCTTCCTCCAACGGCATACGGCGTGACCGCGGGGAGCCACCGTGGCTGAGCGGATGATCGAGACGAACGGCGTCGAGCTCTGCACCGAGCCCTTCGGGGACCCGGCCGATCCGGCGATTCTCCTCGTCATGGGCCTGGGCGCCTCGATGCTCTGGTGGGACGAGGAGTTCTGTCGGATGCTCGCTGATAGCAGGCGGTTCGTGATCCGGTACGACCACCGCGACATCGGCCGGTCGGTCAGCTACGAACCGGGACGTCCGGGCTACAGCGGCGCGGATCTGGTGGGCGACGCCGTCGCGGTACTCGACGCGTACGGGCTACCGGGGGCGGGCGTGGTCGG
>DASXAI010000181.1:0-3403 GCA_036406775.1 Acidimicrobiales bacterium | reverse complement strand
AATCGATACTTGAAATACTCTTCGTACGCTTCCGCTCTTTCGACGACTGTCGCCGCTCTTCCGATCCAGTCGATCGTCGTCGGGCCCGGAGCCAACACGAGTTTCAGCACCCGGCCGTACGTACCCAGGTCCAGACCGGGGGTGTCCGGGGAGAAACACCAGACGACGATCTCGCCGTTCGGTTGAGGCTTCACTCGTGCGTCCGGATCGAGGGCCGCCTCCTCGGCCCACTCGGCCATGATGTTCATATCGGTCGGATCTCGCTCCCGCCGCGTCTCGATCTGATGCTTGACCTTCGGCTCCTTGAAATCGGCCGATCGGATGACGGTCATGTCGCACCCGACGTACTACGAGTGTAATACGGCGGCTGGGCCAACGACAACCCGCAGGTCCTCATGGGTCGACCGGCGGTGGTGGCAGCGGTGACGGCGGGGGCCAGTCGGCCGCTGGTCGTTGCACCGGCTCGCTGGGGGTCGTCGTCTCTTCCGAGCCGCCGGCCCGCGTCGCCACCGCGCGGTCCGGTCCCCGTTTCGGCGGCAGTTGGGTCTGGGCGTCGACCGTTGCGTGACCCCATTCCGTCTTCGCGGACGCCTTGATACGCCGCAAATCAGCGCCCTCGAGCCAGGCAAACGACAAGTCCGCGCCGCGCAGGTCGGCCCGTCCGAGGCGAGCGTGACGAAAATCGCATTCCTTCAAGTTGCTCCCTCGCAGGTCGGCGCCGTCGAGTTCGGCAGCATTGAGAGCTGAGCCACTGAGGTTGATGCCGCGGAGCTTCAGTCGACGAAGGTCGGCTCGGCGAGCATCGACCTTGGACAGATCGATCCCGTTCGTGACAACCGATCTGGCCCCAAATTCCAGGAAAACTATCTGGAGGGCGGGGGAGCGGGTTCCGAGGCGAGTCACGTCGGTTCCATCCGGTGTCACGTCGCTCGTAGGCCGCGGGAACGTGGCCCGACAGTATGCCGCGAGAAGGAGGGCGACATCGCTCACGTCTTTGTTCGTGACAGCGGCGTGCCTTCCGAGCGAGACGATGCCTCCCAACCGCTCGAATTTGTCCGTCGCGCCGAGGTGCGAGATGGCGTCGTCCAAGCGCTGATTGTCGTTCGCCGCCCGAGATTGCTGCACCGTCTTCCAGGCGAAGAACGCGGTGACGAAGAAAAGCGCTCCAGCCGTCGCCTGCACGATCGTCGTGCGTACGTCGTTCTCGGCTTTGAGGCGGTCGGCGGGTGTGAGGCAGCGGGACCCAGTGGTGACCTGCGTCGTGGTAGGCGGCAAGCTTTCGCAGCGCGGCTCGTCATCAACGATGTGCGACGGCAGCAGCAGCGCGGCCGCGAGCCCACCCGCGACCACGAGTGCACCGGCAGCGATCGCCGGGCCACCCCAGTCGCGGGTCATGCCGCGAAAGAATGGCATAGGCCGTCGGGGGAAAAGGTTGACGGGATGCCACCTGCGTAGTATTCCAAACTGGAAGAGGCAGGGACCAGTACGCCGACCGGATGGAGGTCCGTCAGTGCCCGAGATCACCAAGTACGAGCCCGGGACCCCGTCGTGGGTCGACCTGGGCGCCCCCGACATCGATGCTGCCGCCCGCTTCTACGGCGACCTCTTCGGCTGGACGTTCGAGTCCGCCGGCCCGGTGGAGGAGACCGGCGGCTACGGCCTGTTCACACTCCGCGGCAAGAACGTCGCCGGCCTGGGTCCGCAGATGGACCAGAGCCAGCCGCCCTATTGGTCGGCGTACGTGTCCGTCGCCGACGTCGAGGCCACGCTGGCCCGGGTCGAGGTCGACGGCGGCAAGATCCTCATGGAGGCCATGGACGTCTTCGAAGCCGGCCGGATGGCGATCATCGCCGATCCCACTGGCGCCCAGCTGTCGTTGTGGCAGCCGAAGGAGATGACCGGCGCCGACCTCGTGAACGAGCCGGGTGCCTTCTGCTGGGCCGAGGTGAACACCAGCGACGCCCACGCCGCGTCCAACTTCTACGAGCGTGTCTTCGGCTGGAAGCCGAGCACGATGGACATGGGTGGCATCGAGTACACGCTGTTCATGCTGGGCGAGAACCAGGTCGCCGGCTTGTTGCCGATGGACGGCCCGCCGCGGTGGAACGTCACCTTCGCCGTCGCCGACTGCGACGCCACGGTGGCCAAGGCGAAGGAACTGGGCGGCGCGGTGATCGAGGAGCCCCGGGACATACCCGTCGGCCGGTTCGCCATCGTGGCCGACCCCGCGGGCGCCAAGTTCGGCGTGATCAAGCTGGCCCAGTAGGCCCTTCGGTCTTCTTGACCTCGTCCCACAGGGCGTCGAGGGCGGTCAGGTCGAGGGCGTCGAGCGTCTGGCCGCGCGTTGCGGCCAGCGCCTCGACCGCCTCGAACCGGGTCCGGAACTTCACGGTGGCGGCGCGCAGGGCCGTCTCGGGATCGACGCGGAGATGGCGCGCCACGTTCACGACGGCGAACAGGAGGTCGCCCAACTCCTCGGCGGCGCGCGCGCCGTCGCTCGGCGCCACCGCCGCCAACTCGGCCGCTTCCTCGCCGATCTTGGGCAGGGCACCGTCGACGTCGTCCCAGTCGAAGCCCACCGATGCCGCCTTGCGTTGCACCTTGGCGGCGTAGGCGAGGGCGGGCAGTCCGCCCGGGATCCCGTCGAACAGCGACGTCCGGCCCTTCTCGGCGCGCTTGATCGCCTCCCAGTTGACGAGCACCTGCTCGGCGTCATCGGCGGCGACGGAGCCGAACACGTGAGGGTGACGATGAACCAGCTTGTCGTGGATGCCGCGCGCCACATCGGCCATCGTGAAGCGGCCCTCCTGCTCGGCGATGACGGCGTGGAACTCGACCTGGAACAGGAGATCGCCGAGCTCCTCGGCCAGGTGGTCGTCGTCACCGGACTCGATGGCGTCGACGACCTCGTACGTCTCCTCCACCAGGTGGCTGGTGAGCGACCGGTGCGTCTGCTCGCGGTCCCACGGGCACCGCTCCCGCAACGTGCGCACGAGCTCGTGGAAGCGGACGAGCTCCCGCCCTACCGGCGCCTCGAGCGACGGGATCCACAGCGTGGTGAGGTGATCGGGATCGACGACGCGGTCGAGGTCGTCCCACGCCACCTCGAACACCGCTTGGTCCGCGAGCCCGAGGTGCTGGAGCACGGTGACGGCCCCGGGCTCGGTGTCGTCGTCGACCGCGAGCTTCACGTCGGACAGCACGGCCCGGCTGTCGCACTGCGCCACCAGTAGCGGGCCCGACGCGCCCGCTGCCTCGACGGCGAAGCGGCGTCCGTCCACGAGACGCACGCCGGCGGCCAGCGGGTCGACGCCGAGGGCGCCCCACGCCAGGTCGAGGTAGGAGAGGGCGGGCAGGACGGTGACCGCGACGCGGCCGTCGGCGCGCAGCAGCTCGACCGTCC
>DASXAI010000180.1:0-4137 GCA_036406775.1 Acidimicrobiales bacterium | reverse complement strand
GAGCGAGCTGAGACGGATGCGCGTGAGCGCCAGGCTCTGAGAGAAGGTGTCGAGGCTCGCCGGCGTGGCGGGGGCCAGGTGGTGCACGGGCGTCCTGGGGGCGGCGACGTCGCGGAACCAGTCGTCGAGCGTCACCGGCCGCAGCATGGCGTTCTGGCCGAGCAGACCGAGCAGCGTGGCGAGGAAGGCGGGATCGGGCTGCCAGCCCAGCGGCGGCACCACGACCACGCCCTGGTGAGCAGGGTCGCTGGCGTGCTCGAGGCTGATGGCGAGGAGCTCCTCCACCAGTTGGTACGCGCCCAGCACCGGGTCGTCGTGCTGATCGAACGCCGCGGCCAGGCCCGGGTCGGCGACGGCGGCGTCGATGGCGGTGCCGTCCCCGTCGGAGAGGCTGACGGCGGTGGTCGGCACGGGGTCCGTGCTCGGATCAGCCAACGCTGCCGCCGGCAGGACGAAGCGACGCACGCCGAGGTCGCGCAGCAGCGAGACGGCGTCCTCGCCGGTCTTGTCGGTGAGGAGCCACGTCGAGCGGTCGGCGGTGGTGCCGTTGAGCGCGCCGAGGATGTCCTCCCCTTGGGTCAGCTGCTTCGTGAGCTCGTCGCCCAAGCCGGCGCGGACGGCGGCGGTGGGGTCCATCGCCACGTACGGCGTGGCCAGGATCTGGCGGCCGGAGAAGGCCGTGCCGAGTGCGGTGCGGAGCTCGGCGTCGGCGGGCAGGCCCGACCGGGCCAGGCCGTCGACGAGCTCGGGCCGGGGCACGAGCGTGGCCGGCGTGCCGCTGGCGGCGAGCACTGACGCCACCGTCTGCAGGCGCGTCCGGTCAGCGGTGTCGATGACCGTGGAGCCGTCGGGCTGCAGCGTGACGGCACCGTCGAGGGGCAAGACGAGCGCCACGTCGAGCGGTGCCGGGTTGGTGCCGGCGGCGTCGGCGCGCACCACCGTGGTCACGATCTGGGCGAGCGGGGCGTTGTCAGCGCGCAGCTCGACGGTGACGGGGTACATCCCCTGGTCCGGCAGCAGGGCGTTCCCGCCGACGACGCGCTGGTCGGCCGAGGTCACGGTGGGCAGCGGCACCGTGTAGCGGCCGGCGCCGTCGGGTGTCAGACGGTTGAGCGACGTGGCGACGAAGCCGACATCGCGGTACCGCGTCTGGCCGGCGATCAACTGGTGCAGGCCGGCGCGCGGTGACGGCAGCTTGGTGTAGGCCTCGATGACGACTTCGGCGTTGGAGGGCACCGTGCCGGTGACCGTGAAGGTGAACGACGCCGTCCCGCCGGGCGCCACGACGAGGTCCTGCCCGACGAGCGAGAGGCGCGGCGGTGTGTCGGCGGCGCGGGCCCCGCCGCCGAGGGCGAGGCCGGCCGCGACGACGACGGTCGCGAGCACGACCCGCCCGAGCCCCCTTCCTTTCATGCGACGCCGCCGAGGTCGCGTCCGAGCACGGCGAGTTGTTCGTCGAGGAGACGGAAGCCGAGTCGTCGGTAGAGCGCGAGGGCGCGGTCGTTGTCGACCTGCGTGTTGACGAGCACGGTGGTGGCACCACGCGATTGCATCCAGCGCATGCCGTCGAGCGCGAGGGCCGTCCCGATGCCGCGGCCCTGGACGTCGGGGTCGACGGCAAGGCGCTGGAGGAAGCCGCGCCCGCCGCTGCGCCCGGACACGGCGTAGCCGCTGAGGGCGCCGGACGGGGCGGCGGCGACGCGGACGCGGTTGGACGGGGTGGCGTGGCGCGCTTCGGCGATGCCCGCCGTACCGAGGTGCCAGAACATCGGGAACGCCCGGGAGTCGAGCGCGGCCACGGCGCCCCAGTCGCCCCGGCGTACCCGCCGCAGCTCGGGCCCGTCGTCGGGCGGGGCGGGGAGATCGACGAGGTCCCGTTCCAGCAGATGGAGCCAGGCGAGGGGTTGAAAGCCGGCTTCGGTGAACGGTGGCCGCTCGGCTGAACCGAGCGCCGCCGTCACGGCGGAGGCGTAGCCAGCGGCCGCCGCCTCCACCAGAGCGGCGCGCAACGTGTCGCGTGTCGGCGCGACGACGCCGGGCACCATGGTCAGCTGCGCCGTGCGGCCGTCAGCGGGCCATGGGGCCACGCGCAGCGAACGACTCCCCGTGCGAAGCACCCGGATGTCGCGCTCGTCGCGGCTGCGACGGCCCGACCCGGACCGGGGTGGCTCGACGCTGTTCACGGTCCTATGACGGTAGCCTCCGCCCTGGTGGCCGTACTGTTCGCGACGCACGCCTGCTACCTCGACCACGTGGCCGGCCACGGCCATCCGGAGCGTCCGGCCCGCCTCGATGCCGTCCTGGCTGGAGCGCAGCACCACGACGTCGCCGACGCCCTCGTTCCGCTCGAACCTCGGGGCGCGTCTCGCGAGGAGCTGGAACGGGTGCACCCCGCGGCGTATCTCGACGCCATCGAACGGTTCTGCCGGGCGGGTGGCGGTCGCATCGACGCCGACACGGCGGCCAACTCGGCGTCGTGGGACGCCGCCGTGCTCGCCGCCGGCGCCGGTCTGGCGTGTGCGGATGCCCTCAACCGAGGAGAGGCCGAGGCGGCCTTCTGCGCCGTGCGGCCTCCCGGTCACCACGCCACCGGGACACGGGCGATGGGGTTCTGCCTCATCAACAACGTCGCGGTCACGGCCGCCGCGCTGGCGGCAGACGGCGAGCGCGTGCTGATCGTCGACTACGACGCCCACCACGGCAACGGCACGCAGGCCCTGTTCTACGACGACCCGCGGGTGCTCTACGTGTCGTTCCACGAGTACCCGCTGTATCCGGGCACGGGTGACCTGCATGAAACCGGCGCCGGCGCCGGCGAGGGCTTCACCGTCAACTTCCCGGTGCCGGAAGGCACGACGGGGGACGTGTACCTGGCCGGCATCGACGAGGTGCTGGCGCCGATCGTCGTCCGGTTCGACCCCACGTGGCTGTTGCTGTCGGCAGGGTTCGACGCCCACCGGCGCGACCCGATCACGGGCCTCGGACTGTCGGCCGGCGACTTCGCGCTGATCACCCGGCGCCTGTGCGAGTTCGTGCCGCCCGGCCGGCGGATCGCGCTGCTCGAGGGCGGCTACGACCTCCAGGCCCTGGCCGACTCCACCGCCGCCGCCCTCGGTGCGCTCGGCGGTGTCGACGTGCGGCCGGAGGTGCCGACGTGCGGGGGCCCGGGCTACGACGTGATCATCGCGGCGCGGCGCCAATGGGCCGGCGCCCGGTGAGCCCTGGTCACTCGGCCTCCTAGCCTGGCCGCCCCGTGGTACCCGACCGCTTCGCTCCCGTGCTGGACGAGCTGCAGCCCCTCGCCGAGCGCTTCGCCGCCGCCGACCGCCGCCTCTACCTGGTGGGCGGGATCGTGCGCGACCTGTTGCTCGGGCGGGCCATCGGTGACTCCTACGACATCGACTGCACCACTGACGCACCGCCCCCGGAGACAAAGGCGATCCTCAGCGGCTGGGCCGACGCCGTCTGGGCCCAGGGCGAGCGCTTCGGCACCATCGGCGCCCGCAAGGACGGCCGCACCTACGAGATCACCACCCACCGGGCCGAGGCCTACGTGGCCGAGTCACGTAAGCCGGAGGTGGTCTACGCCGACGACATCGAGACGGACCTGTCGCGACGCGACTTCACCGTCAACGCCATGGCGCTGCGCCTCGGCGTCGAGAGCCCCGAGCTCGTCGACCCCTTCGGGGGCGTGGCTGACCTCGCCGCCCATCGCCTCCGCACGCCCCTCGCGCCGGAGATCAGCTTCAGCGACGACCCGCTGCGGATGCTGCGCGCCGCCCGCTTCATTGCCGGCTACGACCTCGAGCCGGAACCGGATCTGGTGGCCGCCGTCGTGGCCATGCGGCACCGATTGGAGATCGTCTCGTCCGAGCGCATCCGCGGCGAGTTCGACAAGCTGATCACGTTGCCGCGTCCCGGTCGCGGCCTGTGGTTCGTGGTGGAGACCGGCCTGGCCGAGGAATTCCTCCCGGAGCTGCCCGCGCTGCGCCTCGAGCAGGATCCGATCCACCGGCACAAGGACGTGCTGGCCCACACCATCGCCGTCGTCGAGAACGTCCAACCGGGAGCGCGCCCCGACTTCGACTTTCGCATCACCCGCCTGGCGGCGCTGTTCCACGACGTCGGCAAGCCGAA
>DASXAI010000179.1:0-8771 GCA_036406775.1 Acidimicrobiales bacterium | reverse complement strand
GCGGCTCGGCATGGCGGTCGACGCCGACGAGCGCATCGCGCACGAGGTCGACGGCGCGGTCGACGCGCCCGGCCCGGTTGGCGGCTTCGGCGGCGCTGGCGACGAGCTCGACCTCGTCCAGCCCGGACTGGGCCGCGAGGTTCGGTCCGGCACGCAGCAGACCCAGGGCGGCATCCCACTGGGCGAGCGCGTCGGCCGGCGCGTGGAGCCGCTCGGCCGCCTCGGCCGCGCCGACCGCGGCGGGAAGCGCCCGCTCGGCGACGCCAGCTGCGAGCCAGTGCGCCGCCATCTGGGCCTCCGACCCCGCGCCGGCCAGCTCGGGCCGGGTCTCGATGGCAGCGGCGTAGCGGGCGTGGAGCCGGGTGCGCTCGCTGACGAGCATGGCGTCGTACACGGACTCCGCGAACGCGGCGTGCCGGAAGCCGTAGGTGTCGCCATCGGCGACGAGTACCGGCGCGCTCGTCGTCTCGGTGAGCGCCACCCGCCACGCGGCCGGGGTCATGTCGACGACGGTCTCGAGCAGGGCGGATGGCACGCGACCGCCCCCCACGGCAACGACGTCGAGCAGATGACGGGCTGACGGTGTGAGGGTGCCGACCCGACCCATCACGGTGTCCCGCAGCGTCGGCATGATCGGCGCTCCGCCTCGCCTCGTCACCTCGAACAGCTCCTCGATGAGGAACGGGTTGCCGTCGGAGCGGCGGTAGATGTCCTCGACGAGCGCGGCCGGCTGCGGTTCGCCGGCGCGCAGCGTCAGGAGATCGGCCGTGTCGGCCCGGCCGAAACCCGCCAACGAGACCCGCTCGACGGCCTCGACCCGCAGCAGTTCGGCCGTCCAGAGTCGCAGCGGGTGGCCGAGCGCCAGTTCGTCGCGCGCCGTCAGCACCATCACCACCGGCGAGCCCGTCACGTTCCGGACGACGTAGTTCAGCAGTTCGAGTGTGGCGCCGTCGGCCCAGTGAAGGTCCTCGATCACGGCGACGACCCCGCGCCCGGCCGACTCGGTGCCGAGCCGGTGCAGCAGGCCCAACATGGCCTCGAAGAGCTGGCCCTGGCCCCAGGCGCCGGGAGTGGACGCGCCAAGCGGCCCGGTGTCGAGCTCCGGGACGAGCTCGGCGAAGGCCTCACAGCCCCGTCCGAGCAGGCGGCGGACCTCGGCGGCGCCCCGCTGGCGCACCAGACTGCGCACGGCCTCGACCACGGGGGCGTAGGGAAACGAGGCGTGCTCGAGTTGCACGCAATGGCCCACCATCGCCACGGCGTCGGCGGCGTCCGCCGCGGCCAGCCACTGCTCGACCAGCCGGCTCTTGCCCACGCCCGCCTCCCCGGTCACGACGAAGACGGTCGGGACGCCGGTCGCGGCCTGCGCCAGCGCCGTCTCGAACCGTTTGAGCTGGTCGGATCGCCCGACGAAACCCCGCGGCGAGCCGTGGTGACGCACCGCGGTGACGCTACCGCGGACAGGAATTGAAGGGGTCGCGTACGGCATCTGCCGGATGCGTACGGCGCCCCCGAGGCGCACTGTTCTCGAGCCCCTCACCACCAGGAGTCGTCTGATGCTCGACACGTTCGTCAAGACCTACGCCGACCACAGCTACCGCTTCCCCACCATGGTCCGTCACAGCGGCAAGGTCATCGCCTTCGCCATGGACGAGCGTCGCCGGATCCGGTACACCGTGCTCGACCTCGCCGGCCCGATGGACTCGAATCCGCTCGACGTGGCCGGATGGGCGGCCAACCCGACCGCCCTCCCCTTCGCCGTCGAGATCGCCCACGTCGGCTACGGCGTCGCCGACCAGACCCGGCTGCCTGTCGTCAAGCTCGGCACCACGACCCCGGTGGCGCCCGGCGTCGCCGTCCGCGACGACGAGAAGGACCCCTTCCTCTCGTCCACCGCCCGCTTCACGGCCGCTGTCCCCTTCCAGGTGCTGTCGGACGGGATGTTCGTGTACCTGCTGCGCCAGGCCATCGTCGATCCGAGTCCGGCGGCGCTGGACGCCGCCCACGCGACCATTGCCAGCCCGAATGCGGCTGCCGTCGACGTCGCCGCCGCTCGTGACATCCTCACCGACCATGACCTGATGGCGTACGTGCTCGACGACGCCGGCCACCCCGTGCTCGACGGCAACGGGAGGCCCATCCCGCTCGTCGCGGGGACGCTGCTCGTGGACCGCTTCGTGCTGGTGGGCGACGAGTTGCAGCCGAAGCTGGAGGTGCGGTTCAAGCGGAGCCGCAGCAAGTCCCGCCCCCAGTCCAGCAAGGACAGCCTCGGCGCCGCCGACCTGGAGGGCAACCCGTTCATCGAGCCGACCCAGGAACTGCGCTTCGTCCCCGGCCTGACGGGCGGGCGGTTCAGCGGGCTGCTCGTGCCAACCCAGGTGGCCGACGTGTTCCGCTGGCAGCTCTTCGCCGTGCACCCCGGTGACGGCCTCGTGTGGTCGTACAACATCGAGCGCTCGGACGACGGGCTCTTCAACACACTCGGCACCCAGGCGTACTCGTGCGTCGATCACCCCGACGTCTATGCCCTCTCCATGGGCACGTGCCCGGCGCCGAGCCTCGCCGACCCGGCGCAGATCTGCGGCAAGCCGCTCGTCCCCGTGGTGTCGACGTCGGGCGCGGCGGGAAGTGCTCTCGCGTTCAACGGTCAGGGTGACCACGTGGCGCTCTCGCGCGGCGCCGATGTCGCGAGCCAGTTCACCTTGGAAGCATGGATCGACGTCGACGTCGCGTCCTCGAACGGCGATCGCATGCTCTTCGGCGCGCCGGGGCCCGACCAGAGCCATACCGGCCCCTCGGTTTGGATCTCGGGCGGCACCAAGGTCGGCGTCGGCTTCGGCGACGGCTCGGCCTGGCACCAGGCGGTGTCGGGCGACGTGCTCCGCGCCGGCTGGCACCACGTCGCCGTCGTGTTCGACGGCCTGCTCCTGCAGGTGTACCTGGACGGCACGCTCGTGTACGGGTCCGCCGACCTGAGCGCCGTCGTTCCGGTCGCGACGCCGATCTCCTCTCTGGCCGCCGCCAGCGGCGGCTTCGCCGGCGTCCTCGACGAGGTCCGAATCTGGCAGGTCGCTCGCGACGCGACCTCGGTCCAGCGCTCGATGCACCGGCGGCTGACCGGGCTCGAGCCAGGGCTCGTGAGCTACCTGCGGCTCGACGAGAGCCGCGGCACGACGATCTTCGACCTCACTGGGAGCGGCATCACCGGCACCATCGCCGGTTGCACGTGGGTCACGTCCGACGCGCCTGTCGCCGAGAGCACCGGTATCACCCGTTCGGCCCTGCGGATCGAGGGCGAGACCGTGATCGGCGGTCTCAGCGCCGCCCTGTACTACGAGCAGGAGAACGTTGCCAGCGGGTACGCCGCCTCGCCCAAGCCGATGAAGCAGGCCGCGCGGGTCATGCTCGCGGCGAATGCCGCCCGCCCGGGCGCGGCCAGCCCGCCGGCCGTCGCCGTACTCGACCTCGGCGTCGCTGCTGACGGCATGCTCGCCCGCGTGCCGACCGAGGTGGTGCTCGCCGACCTCGAACCGCCGGCCCGTGGCGGCGCCTCGCCGAACGCGCTCCTGGATCGGCTGGCGACGCTCGAATCGCGCCGGGCCGGCCTCGAGGCTCGCGTCGGCGCTCTGACGACGTCGACCAACGACCTGGCCCTGGCGCTCGACCAGCTGAACGGCCTGCTCGCCGGTGTCCGCACTCCCGTGACCTTCACGGGATCGCTGGCCTACCTGAATCTCGCCGCGGCCGCCCTGCTCGGCCACGAGCAACACGTCTACGACCTGCAACACAACCCCGGTGAGGCCGAGCACTCGTTGATCCAGTCCCTGATCAACGCCACCAACCAGCAGATCGCGTCCGACAAGGTGCCGCTCCAGGCGGCGCAGCCCGGCCTGCAGATGCAAGTCGACGGGGCCCGCGGTGAACTCCAGCAGGCCGAAACCGACCTCGCCGCGGCCGAGTCGGCCCTCGCCGAGATCCAGCGGTCGGTCGACGCCGACGTCGTGCTCCGCATGCCGCTGTTGAACGTCGACACCGCGGGCCTCACTGTGTCGGGTGGGTTGCTCACGTTCCTCCCGAGCACCGACGCGCCGGTGCTGTTCGACAGTGCCCTCGGGCGACTCGCCCTCTACACGCGGGGCGCGGCAGACGAGTTCCTCGTCACCTACTACGACACCTTCACCGGACGCTCCGTATACACGGTGCCTGCGGCGACCGGACTGGTGGCCTTCGTGGCCCGATCCACTGATCCCGCGTACGACGACCTCCAGATCGTCGTGGGCGCGGGCGGCATGAACGGCGCGACGTGCACCTTGACGGTGTCGCTGGCCGGGAGCCCCGTTCCCATGACCGAGACCTGGAACAACCTTCCGGTCGACGCCGAGCAGCTCGCATCGATCGTGAACGGCAGACCGCCGTCCCCGGTCTTCGTCGGTGCCCTCGCCGAGGCCGTCGACGGCAAGATCGACCAGCTGGGCCTGCGGGACGGTACGCCGTTCAGCCTGCCCGCGGGCACCGTCCTCGACATCGCCGGCAGCCTCGTCACGGTGGCGGCGGCAGTGGCGCGCAACGCCGGGACGCTCGCGGTCGAGCCGGCCGTGCTCACGGTCGCCGCCGGCACCGCCGTCTTCAAGGTGGCCTACGACTACGACAGCAACGCCGTGTCCGGTGCGGCCGGGACATCGCTTCGAGCGGGCTCCCGCCTCGTCGCCGTCGACGCCCGGTCGGCTCAGGGTGCGGTCGCCCCCGCCACGGCGACGTCCTTCGGCGCCACGCCGTCGTCGCAGTGGTTCGCCGACCCGCCCGGAACGACGCTCGACTTCGACGGCAGCGCCGTAGCCGCCGGCGTGCTCGCCCACACCGCCTTGTCCTTCGATGGCGCCCATGACGGCGTCAAGGTGCCCTCGAATCCGGCGTTGTCGATCACCGGTCAGATCAGCCTCGAGGCCTGGGTCCGCCCGACGGCCACGGATGGCATCCGCGACATCGTCGCCCACGGCTACACGCTCAGCCCGGCGGCTGAGGTGTACCTGCGCATCAACAACGGCCAGTACCAGGTCGGTTCCTGGGACGGCGCCGACCACTACGCCGGTGCCGCCGTGCCTGCGTCGGATGTCGGCACCTGGGTCCATGTCGCCGGCGTCTTCGACGGCAACTCCTGGCGGCTCTACCGCAACGGCATCCTGCTCGCGTCGAAGGCCGACCCGAAGGGCGCCGTGGCCGTCGCGCAGGACTGGGGCATCGGCGTCGCCGGAGACGGCGCCGAGCGGTTCTTCGCCGGCGACATCGACGAGGTCCGCATCTGGAGCGTGGCCCGCAACCCGCAAGAGATCAGCCAGTCACGGGCCCAGCGCCTCGGCGGGACGGAAGCCGGCCTGGTCGGCTACTTCTACGCCACGAGCGGCCAGTTCCACGATCACTCGGCGTCGCGCATCATTCCGGTCGCCGTCGGTGCACCCGAACCGGCGACGTCCTCTGCGGACCTCGCCGACCTGGCCGGGCTCGACGCCCCGGCCGACCTGACGATCGAGGCGTGGGTCAACCCCACCCAGGCGACGACCACGGCGCGAATCGTGCAGCACCAGTCGAGTGCCTCGAACTACATGCTCGGGCTGCACCTGGCCCCCACGGCCCTGCACTTCAACGGCTCGTCGGACATGGCCTTCATCGCCGGCTCGCCGGCTCTCGACATCGCCGGTCCCATCACGATCGAGGCATGGGTCAACACCGAGAAGACCGACGGGCTCCGGGACATCGTGGCCCACGGGTACCTCCTCGACCCTCCCAGCGAGGTGGTGCTGCGTGTCCAGGCCGGCCAGTACTACGTCGGGTCCTTCGACGGCGCCGACCACGGCGTCGCGGCGAGCATGGGCGCCAGCGACGTCAAGTCCTGGGTCCACCTCGCCGGGGTCTACGACGGTTCGGCGTGGCGGCTCTACCGCAACGGCGTGCTGGCCGCCAGCGCCGCCGACGCCGTGGGCGCCGTCCACGTCCCGGGTGACTGGGCCATCGGCGGTGCGGCCGACACCAACGACCGCTTCTTCGCCGGTGCCATCGACGAGGTGCGCGTGTGGCGGGTCGCCCGCTCGGCGGACCAGATCGGAGCCGACATGAACCGGCGCCTCGACGGCACCCAGGCCGGGCTCGCCGGCCTGTGGCGTGCCGTCGGGGGCGTTGTGCGGGACGTGACGGGAGGCCGACACGACGCGGTGCTGCGCGGCGCGCCGACCCTCGTCCCGGGCGCCCTGCCCGCCTACACCGTGGTCGCCACCGCCGGCAACCGGACCATCGAGACGACGGCCCAGGTGCCGTCGGCCTCGTGGACGCACGTCGCCGCTGCCTACGAGCAGGCCTACGGAATCCATGCGGCCGGAGCCGGCGCCTACTTGGACGCCGGCACGAGCAACGCGCTCGACATCGGCCGAGACCTCACCATCGAGATCGGCGTGACCCTGGATGATCTGCTCCTCCCGCAGGGCCTGATCACCCGGGGCGTCCTGGGAGACGGGTCGCAAGAGGATGTGCCGTACTCGCTCTTCGTCGACACCGACGGCTCGGTGAGCTTCGCGTTCGAGGACAGCAGCCATGCCGTCCATACCATCCAGACGCCCCGGGCCGCCCTGACGTCGGGGACGTTCCATCGGGTGGCGGTGACCCGTAAGCGCAACGTCAACGTCGCCACGCCGACCGCCGCCCAGGGATCGACGGGTGCGGTCGTCTCGTCGTGGGACGACATCACCATCTACGTCGACGGCGCGACCGTCCTGTCGTCCAGGTACACCGGCAAGGACACCGGTTCCACCATGTCGGCCACCATGATCGGGCGTGCCTTCGGGCCCACGGGTCTCGAGCTCCCGCTGCGAGGTTCACTGTCGGAAGTGCGGCTGTGGAACACCGCCCGCGCCGCCAGCGATCTCGGCGCCCTGCTGAAGGGCGACGAGGTCGGCCTGGTCGGATGGTGGCGTCTGGACGAGGGCATCGGGAACGTCGCGGCCGATTCCAAGGGGTCCAACGACGCCGTCCTGCGCGGCGCGGTGTCCTGGGTGAAGTCACCCGATCCCGCTTCGTCGAGCTTCACGATGTACCTCGACGGTGTCGCTGTGCCGACGTCGACCGTCGCGGCCGGCACGTACCAGGCGGCCGAGCCGCAGTTCACGATCGGTGCGCTCGGCAACACCATCGTCGCCGAGCGCTATCGGGGCCAGCTCGAGGAGGTCCGCGTTTGGCGGGTCGTGCGCACGGACGAAGAGATCCAGGACAACTTGTTCCGCCGCCTCACGGGCGACCAGCAGGATCTCATCGCCTACTACACGGTGGACGCCGAACCGGGCGGGATGATGAGCGACCACGGACCCCGGGGCAACGACCTGATCGTGTCGGCCGGCTCGTACGTCCTCTCCACGGCACCCATCGGCGAGGACACGCCGCAGGTCCGCAACGCACTGCTGGGGACACCGACGACGTTCAATGAGACGATCCACAGCGCCCCGTCCGTGACGGAATACGCCGACCTGGAGGTGGATGCCGACAGCATGCCCATGGGCATCTTCAAGCGGTGCTACGGGTACGTCGACGCCGCCAGTGGATGGAACCTCGTCACCGGCTTCAAGGTCAGCGACATGAGGACGGAGTGGGTCGGACAGGTGCAGTTCGCACCGCAGCTGATGGGGTTCATGGAGGGTGCTCCGCCGGTACCCAGTGAGAACCTGACGGTGCAGGACGACTACGCCAACGCCAGCTCGGTCGCCCTCTCCGAGGCGACGTCGACGACGTACACGTACTCCAACTCGCGTGACTCGGGCTTCAACGCCTCCTTCGAAGTGGGCGCGTCGTTCGGCGACAAGTCGCAGACCTTCGCCGGCGTCATGGCCATCGAGGCGCCCCTCGGCATCGGCGTCGGCGAGATGGAGCTCACCGCCGTCGAGCAGGCCAACGTGTCCGGCGGGCTGAAGGCCACCTTCGAGACGTCGCTCAGCTGGCTCAACGGCTCGTCGACGGGTACGGGGCTGACGACCACCCGGCTCAGCGCGTTGAACCTGAAGGGCGCCAAGGAGACCGCGCCCGCCTATCCGGCGCTCGGATCCCGCTACGTGCCTGACAACACCGGGTTCGCGCTCGTCCAGTCCCAGACGGCCGACGTGTTCGCATTGCGACTGGTCCACACGGGGGCCCTCATCGCCTACCAGATGCGTCCCAACCCCGACATTCCCAAGGACTGGAACATCATCACGTTCCCGATGAACGCGAGCTACACGAAGCAGGGGACACTCGACGGCAAGGTGGGATTGGAGCCGGACGGGGCGTACCCGCAGGCGCTCACGTACAGCAACGACAGCAGCTATTTCAAGCCCGTCGAGGCGTATGCGCTCAAGGAGCGGATCGCCCGAGACGCCCAGGACCTGGCCACGCTGTACAGCCAGTTCGGGGTCGACCCGAACATGCTGTCGGGTGGGTCCACGCCGACCCTGCCCCCGCCAACCCGGCACGACCTCGTGAACACGTATGTGTGGACGGCGGCCGGTGGCCAGTTCGCCGAGACGCAGCAGTCGCTCGACAGCTACGACGAGACCGTCGGTGGCGCCTACGCGTTCCAGGGCCTCGCCGGCGGCAACATCAGCGTCGACGTGTCGATCTTCACCGTGGACGTGACGTTCGACCTGCAGGCGATGTTCGGCGGACACCTCAGCCTTTCCGTCCAGAAGGAGGCCAACAGCCAGTTGTCCTTCGGCGTCAGCTCGATGGCCACTCCCGAGCAGGACATCTCCCTGGTCGAC
>DASXAI010000178.1:0-2815 GCA_036406775.1 Acidimicrobiales bacterium | reverse complement strand
AGGGTCATGGCGACGACGCCACCCTTGGACGCCGAGTAGGCGAGCTGACCGATCTGGCCGTCGAAGGCCGCCACCGACGCCGTGTTGACGATGACGCCGCGCTGGCCGTCGGCCAGGGGCTCGGACTTGGAGATCTGGCTCGCCTCGTGCGTCATGCACAAGAACGTGCCCACCAGGTTGATGCCCACGACCCGGTCCCACTCGCTACGGATGTGCGGCGTGCCGTCCTTGGCGATGGTGCGCACCGCCGTGCCCGTGCCGGCACAGTTGACGCCGACCCGCAGCGGGGCGTCCTCGGCCGCGGCCGCCACGGCCTCGGCCACCTGCTCGGCGTCGGTCACGTTGCACTTCACGAACTTCACGTCGAGCTCCTTGGCGAGGGCCTCGCCCTTGTCGGCGTTGAAGTCGAGGATGGTGACGACGGCACCAGCCGCCTTCAGCCGGCGCACGGTGGCCTCACCGAGGCCGGAGGCGCCTCCGGTCACGACGGCGGCTGCATCGTTCAGGTCCATGGCCCGGCAGGATACGAAGGCGGGGCGGCCGCGAGCCAGGCCCGCTCTCTTTCCGCCGACGTGACGGTTTTGCACCTGGTGGCGTGCATTTCCGTCACATCGGCGGTGAAGGCGTTCCGTAGCCGCCCCCACCGGGCGTGCGCAGCCGCAGGATGTCGCCCGCGGCGAGCGGCCGAGTCACCTTGTCCGGTAGTCGTTCGGGGCCGTCCTCGCGCCCGCCCGTCAGCAGCCAGTTCTCCCCCGGCGCACCCGGGCCGCCGCCGTCGAGGCCCCACGGCGCACTGGAACGCCGTTCGCTGATGAGCGACAGCGTGACGGCCTCGAGCATCTCGAGGTCGCGCTCGATGCCGTCGCCGCCCCGCCAGCGCCCGGCGCCGCCGCTGCCGGACCGCAAGCGCAGGCGCCGCACCCGCATCGGGTAGGCGCGCTCGAGCGCCTCGATCGGCGTGTTGAGCGTGTTGGTCATGGCGGTGTGGACGCCGCTCATGCCGTCCCGGCCGGGCCGGGCGCCCTGCCCGCCGGCGACGGTCTCGTAGTACACCCAGCCGGATCCGCCCACGATGACGTTGTTCATGGTCCCCTGCCCGGCCGCCGCCACTCGACCCGGCAATGCCTGGGCGAGGGCGCCGAGACACACGTCGGCGACCCGCTGGCTGACCTCGACGTTGCCGGCGGCCACGGCCGCGGGCGGGAGGGCCGCCACGACGGTGCCGGGCGGCGCCACCACCCGCACCGCCCGCAGGGATCCGGCGTTGGCGGGAATGGTCGGGTCCACGACCGACCGCACGGCGAAGGCGACGGCGCTCACTGTGACGGCTTCGACGGCGTTGACGTTGCCCTGCTGCTGCGGGTCGGTCCCCGTGAAGTCGAACGTCAGGATGCCGTCGGTCTTCGTGAGCGTCGCGACGATGTGCACCGGGTGCTGTTGCCACGGCGCCGGTCCCGCCGAGTCCATGACATCCGCATAGGTCCACGCGCCATCCGGCACCGCCTCGAGGGCGACGGCCATGCGCCGCTCGCCGTAGGCGATCACCTCGCTCACGGGCGCGCCGGCGGCAATGAGCTCGGCCAGACGGGTGACGCCGACGACATTGGCTCCGATCTGGGCGTCGAGGTCACCGGCCCGCTCGACCGGCGTGCGGCTGTTGGCCAGCAGGGTGGCCCGCAGACCCGGGCTGAGCACTGCGGGCGGGATGCGCAGCCCCTCCTGCTGGATCTCGACGGCGTCAGCCGGCATCGATCCGGGCGCGGCGCCACCGACGTCGGCGTGGTGGGCCCGGTTGGCGGCCCAGCCCACGAGCCGCCCGTCGACGTGGCACGGGGTGACGATCGTGATGTCGTTCAGGTGTGTTCCTCCCGCGAACGGGTCGTTCACCACGACATGCGAACCGGGGCTCGGATCGCCGACACCGTCGATGGCGGCCCGCACCGATGCCGGCATGGAGCCGAGGTGTACCGGGATGTGCTCGGCCTGCACGAGGAGGTCGCCGTCGGCCGTGAACAGCGCGGCCGAGCAGTCGGCGCGCTCTTTGATGTTCGGGCTGAAGGCGGCGCGCCGGAGGACGGCGCCCATCTCGTCGGCGATCCCGGTGAGGCGGGCCAGCAGGACGGCCAGTCCGGCCGGGCCGAGGCTCATCGCCGTCCGCCCCCACGCCGCAGGACCAGCGCGCCCGCTTCACCCGGCTCGGCCCGCCAGCCGGCCGGCACCCACGTGGTGCAATCGGCCTCGGCGATGACGGCGGTGCCGGTGACGGCGGGCCGCGCCGGCGCCGGCAGATCGGTGACGGCGATCGGGCTGGGCACGGCGGCCCGAGCCCGGATGGCCACCACCTCCACCGGATCGTCGGGCCGGGCGTAGCCGTTGCGCCTCGCGTGCAGTTCGTGGAAGTCGGCCACCGATCCGACGGTGAGCTCGTGGCTCTGGCCGGCGTACCGGCCGTCGATGAACGTCGCCGTCTCGCCGCCGATCGCCTTGGCCGCCTCGACCGCAAGGGCGGCCCGGGCCTCGTCGATCCCGCGGTGATCGAGCGGCGTCGCCCATGTGCGCACGAGGTCGACCTGCTCGGGCGCGGCGAGCAGCCCGACGGCGGAGAACACGCCGGCTCGGGCCGGCACCAGCACGGCCGGCATGCCGAGGGCGTCGGCGAGGGCGCAGGCGTGCAGCGGTCCGGCGCCGCCGAAGGCAACGAGCACGAGCCCGGCGGGATCGACACCCCGGGCCACCGAGACGACGCGCAGGGCCTCAGCCATCCCGGCGTCGACGGCGGTGACGACGTCTTCGGCCCGCACGCCGGCCGCTGCCA
>DASXAI010000177.1:0-7313 GCA_036406775.1 Acidimicrobiales bacterium | reverse complement strand
GCGCTACCTCCAGGCCATCGGTCCATATCGCGGCACGATCGACGAGGCGGCCGCCACCTTCGGCGCCCTCTGCGATCGGGCCGCCGACCACGGTCTCCTCGTCGGCCTCGAGTGGTTGCCGTTCACGAACATCGCGACGGCGGCCGACGCCCAGGCGATCGTGGAGGGCTCGGGCCGGCCCAACGCTGGTTACTGCACCGACATCTGGCACCACCGCCGCGGGACGAACGACGACGCCATGCTGCGGCAACTCGACCCGGAGCGGATCTTCGCCATCCAGATGAACGACGGGCCGATGCGGCCGAACCTCGACGACTACAAGGAGGACTGCATGCGCTTCCGCGTGCCGCCGGGCGAGGGTGAGCTCGACGCCGTCGGGTTCGTCCGGCTCCTCGCTGGCATGGGTGTGTCGGCGCCGATCTCCCTCGAGGTGTGCTCGACGGAGCTGTGGGCGGCGCCGGCCGCGGAAGCCGCCCGGCGAGCGGCCGACGGCATGCGCCGGGTGCTGGCGGCCGCGGGTGAAGGGCGATGACGTTCCCCAACCTGTTCAGCCCGGTTCGCGTCGGCACCATGGCGTTGGACCATCGGCTCGTCGTGCCGCCCCACGGCGGGAGCGCCGGCACCCTGCTCGGGCCCGAGGCCGAGTTCGAGCAGTACTGCCGGCACTGGCTGGCCAAGGTGGAGGGCGGCGTGCAGTGGGTCGGCGGCCGACCCAACTACGTCCGCAACCCGCTGCCGCCGGGCTTCGAGCCCACCGGGATCGGTGCCCACGGCCCGGGCCTGTTCCGCCACCCCGACTTCGTCCCTCGGCTGACGCAGTTCGTCGATCGGATCCACGCCGCCGGCGGCTTCGTGTCGTCGCAGTTCGTGCTGCAGGGCGGCATGCCGCTGGCGCCGTCGCCCACCCTGAGCGGCTACTACGACCATCGCATCCCGCACCCGATGAACCTCGACGAGATCGCGTGGCTCGTAAGGGAGTACGGCGAGTCGGCGGCGCTGGCGGCGGCGGCCGGCATCGACGCCCTCGAGCTGCACGCCAATCACGACGATGTCCTGCAGTGGTTCCTCTCGCCGCTCACGAACCACCGGACCGATGGTTACGGCGGCGGGTTCGAGGAGCGGCGCCGGCTGCTGCGCGAGGTCGTGGCGTCGATGCGCGAGCACGTCTCCCGCCCGATCACGATCGGCCTGCGGCTCTGCCTCGACGAGATGATCGACGGCGGGTATGGCATCGACGAATGCCGGGCCCTGGTGGCCGCCTTCACGGCCGACCGGAACGTCGACTACTTCAGCTTCGACGTGGGCAGCAACTGGGGTGATCCGAGCTACGTGCCCATGCACACGTTCGCCGAAGGAGCGTGGGCGCCCCTGTGCGCGTTGGCCAAGGCCGAAACGGATCTGCCGGTCGTCTACGCCGGGCGCGTCACGACGCCGGAGCGGGCCGAGGAGATCCTGGCCGCCGGCCAGGCTGACCTCGTCGCCGTGGCCCGCGGCATCATGGCCGACCCCACCTTCGTCGCCCGGGTCAAGGACGGCGAAGCGCGCCGCATCCGGCCGTGCATCGGCCTGAACGAGTGCATCCACCGCGGCACTGTCGAGGGCCTGCCGTTCGCGTGCGGCGTCAACCCGCAGGCCGGCCGCGAGCGGGAAGGCGGACTGCCGCATGCTCGCAAGCCTCGTTCGGTCCTGGTCATCGGCGGTGGGCCGGGCGGGACCGAGACGGCGGCCCTGTGCGCCGAGCAGGGTCACCGGGTGACCCTGTGGGAGCGGGAGCAGCACCTCGGCGGCCAGCTGGCGGTGGCGGCCCGAGCCCGCATGAACCGCACGTATCAGCGCTGGATCGACTGGCAGGCCGAGCGGCTCGGCCGGGTGGGCGTCGACGTCGTGCTCGGGCGGGAGGCGTCAGCCGGCGACGTTCTCGCCGCCGGTGCCGACACCGTGGTGGTGGCCACCGGCGCCGTCCCGCGCCCGCTCGCGGTGCCGGGGAGCGACCTGGCCCACGTCGTGCAAGCGAGCGCGGTGCTCACCGGCGCCGCGACGCCGGGACGTCGGGTCTTGGTGGTGAGCGAGGACGACCGTCTCGCCCCGCTGGCCGTGGCCGACCAGCTGGCGGCCGACGGCCACGAGGTCACGGTGGTCTACCGCACGGGCGCGCCGGCGCCACTCGTCGGCAAGTACTCGCTCGGCACGGTGCTCGGCAACCTCGATCGCGGCGGTGTCCGGCTCGAGCCGTTGGCGCGGGTCGTCGCCATCGAGCCGGAGCAGGTCCACCTCGCCCACCCCTACAGCGGCCGGCGGTGGTGCGCGGGGCCGTTCGACAGCGTGGTGCTGGCGTGTGGTGCCGTGCCCGACGACGCCCTGTACCTCGCGCTGCAAGAGGCCCACCCCGACGTCCACCTCCTCGGCGACGCCTACGCGCCGCGGCGGATGGTGTTCGCGACCCGCCAGGCGTGGGACCTGGCGCGAACTCTTGCCTAGTCGGCGTTCACTCGCGCCGGTAGGACGGATCGGCGCTGCTGCGCACGCCCTGGGTGAACTTCCGCGGCGGGAACGCCAGCTCGATGCGCTCGACCTTGTCCCAGTCGTGGACGCACAGGCGGTGGGCGATGCGCCAGTCGCCACGGCGACACTCGAAGCGGTCGACGTAGCGGCCGCCGAACGTCTCGAGGAAGGGCCCCGCTTCGTCGCGGCGCTGCTGATAGGCGACGACCTGGCTCTCGACGAACGCGGTGTCGGTCCCGGCGAAGTCGATGATCGAGTTGCCGATGACGTGCATCGTCGCCTCGCAGCCCTCGCCCATCCGGCGGACCGCGTAGTCGGCGAAGTCGACGCCCAGACCCACGAACGAGCCGTGGTCGTCAGTGCCATCCGGGTGGTAGACGCCGCGCACGAGATCGACGTCGAGGCGGTCGATGCCTCGGCAGTACTCGACCAACCGCCGGCGGATGGCGCGCTCGTCGAGCAGTCGTTGCAGATCGTCCATGGAGGAGGATCATGACGCAACGCCCGCAGGCGCTGCACCTCGACGTCGAGGGGTGCTTCAACGTGCGCGACGCAGGCGGGTGGGCCACGACCGATGGCCGGTGGATGCGAACCGGCGGCTTGTATCGCGCCGACGATCCCATCCGCATCACGAAGGCCGGTCGGCGCGCCATCGAGGATCTTCACCTGGAAGCGGTCGTCGATCTCCGCCAGCCGGCGCAGGTGGATCGCAGCCCCGGCTTCGCCGACCCGGCCATCACCTACCGCGTGCCGATCGTCGACTACATCATCGACACCGACAACCCGCCCCGCCTCGAGGAGCCCGAGGACATCGAGGCGCTGTACCAGGACATGGTGCAGCGAGGGCGGCCCCAGCTGGTGCGGGCGGTGAAGGCGGTGGCGTCGCACATCGAGGACGGGCCCGTGCTCGTGCACTGCGCCGCCGGGAAGGACCGCACGGGCATTCTCGTCGCCGTCATCCAAGCCGCCATCGGCGTCCCGCTCGAGTCGATCGTGACCGAGTACGCCTTGTCCGACCAGCCGACCCGGGCGCGCCGCAAGGAGCTGGTCGCCAACCCGTGGGCCGACGACCCGCCCGTGGCCCGGTCCCCCGAGTTCCTGTGGACGGCGCCGGCAGAGACGATGGCGCTGTTCGCGGGACGCGCCGTCGAGACGTACGGGTCGCTGGAGGCGTGGCCGCTCGGCCTCGGCGTGCCAGATGACGCCGTCGCTCGGCTGAAGGCCGGCCTGCTGACGGAGGCCCCGTGAGATCCCTAGGCGAGGCTGCCGGCGTCGACGAGCAGCGTGGAGCCGGTCATGAAGGCGGCCAGATCGGTGCAGCAGAAGAGCACGACGCGGGCCACGTCGTCGGGGACGCCCATCCGGCCGAGCGGATTGGCGCCGACCCGCGCCTCCACGTCGACGCCCGCTTCCCGCAGGGGCGCCATCTGGTCGCGGACGCCGGGCGTGTCGATGATCGTGGGCGCGACCGCGAGCACACGGATGTTCGCCGGCGCGAACTCGAGCGCCAGTGCCTTCGTGACACCGACGACGGCGTGCTTCGACGTCACGTAGGCGCTGATGCCGACGGCCGCCTTGAAGCCCGTGGTGGAGGCCAGGTTCACGATCACGCCGCCGTTCGTCATCCGCCGGGCCGCCTCGCGTGCGCCGGCATACGTGCCCCGCACGTTGACGTGCAGCAGCCGGTCGAGGAACTCGTCGGTGGCGTCGACGGCGGGGCCGGTGGCCGGGAAGATGGCGGCGTTGTTCACCCAGATCTCGAGACCGCCGAGTTCGGCCACGGCGGCGTCGGCCGCGGCCGCCAGCGTCGCGGTGTCGGACACGTCGAGGCCCATGCCGCGCACGTGCCGGCCAGTAGCGGCGGCGACTTCGGTGGCGACGTCGCTCGCGGCGGCGGCATCGAGGTCGCCGACGACGACGTCCGCGCCCGCCTCGGCCAGGCGGTAGACGATCCGGGCGCCGAGCCCCTTGCCGCCACCGGTGACGACGGCGCGGCGGCCGGCGAGCGAGACGAGGTCGGCGAGCGAACGATCGCTGTAGTCGGGGATCGCCACCGGAAGAAGCTACCTACGACGACGCCCCCACGGCAGGAGGTTGTGGTGTGAGAGCCCTCGTCCTTGGCGGTTCCGTGTTCGTCGGCAAGCACACGGTCGACACGCTCCTGGCGCGTGGGCACGAGGTCGCCGTGCTCAACCGGGGCCAGACTCCCACCCATTTGCCCGACGTGGTGGAGCGGCTCGTCGCCGACCGCACCGACATCGAACAGCTGTCGGCGGCGCTCGCCGGTCGCGACTGGGACGCCGTGTTCGACGTGTCCGGCTTCGTGATGGCGGCGGGCGGCTCCGACATCGCCGGCCTGCTCGATCTGCTCGACGGGCACGTCGGCCACTACGTCTACGTCAGCTCGATCATGGCCTACGACCAGTCGCTCGGCGGCCTGTTCCCGTGGACCGAGGACATGCCCACCAATCCCGAGGGCCCGACGAGCTACGGCGGGTTCAAGGCCATCGCCGAGAACGAGATGTTGGCGCGGCACGCCGCGAGTGGCTTCCCGGCCACCATCGTGCGGCCGGCGGCGATCTACGGGCCCGACAACAACATCTTCGACATGGAGCTGCCGATGTTCCTCCGGCTGCTCGAACACCGACCGATCATCGTCCCCCACGGCGGGCTGGTCGTGGGCTCGTACGGCCACGTCGACGACCTCTGCGCCGCGATGGTGGACGTGGTGGGCAACCCCGCCGCCGTCGGACAGGTCTTCAACATCACGCGTGACCACGTGAGCGTGAACCGCTACATCGCCGTGCTGGCCGACGTCGTCGGTGAGAAGCCTGACGTCGTCTACCTGCCCGACGAGCTCCTGCCGGAAGTGGGCCGTACGGTCTTCGGCCACCTCTTCGGCGTTCGTCACCACGCCATCGCCAGCATCGAGAAGGCCGAGCGCCTGTTGGGCTTCGCGCCGCCGTACGACCTGAAGTCGGGGCACGAGCACACGTACGCGTGGTTCCGGAGCAAGGGCTTTGCCGACGTCGACGGGCCGATGATCGATCCGATGTGGAAGGCGTCGTGGGACTTCGACGCCGAAGCGGCGATCGCGGAACGGATCCGCGGTGCTTGAGCCGCCCGACGACCAGCTGTGGCGGTCGGTGGAGGCCACCGTCCGCACGGTGCTCCTGCCCGCCATCGACGAGGAGTGGGCCCGCGTCATCGCGATCCAGCTGGCGGGCATGGCGCACCTCGCCCGTACCCGTGCCCCCGACCCGGCGCCGGCCCGCGCTGCCGAGCTGGCGGCGACGCTCGACGCCTTGGCGGCCAACCCGATCGTCGCCTCTCATTGGCCGCCGGCCGATCGTACGCCCGCCCGCGTGTTCGCCGCCGTGGGGGCCGTGCTGGCTGACGCCGTCAGCCGCCAGGATGGGGCGGGCAACGAGGTCCGGGCCGAGGTCCGGTCGATCGTGAACCGGCACCTCGATGACGACCTGGCCGTGACGGGCGCGCTGATGCCGTACTTCCGGGGCCAGTTCCCCGATGCGTGACGCGCTGGCTCGCTGGATCAGCGCGCAGATCGGCATGGAGGTGACGGTCGCCGAGCTGCGGCGAATCACGACCGGACACTCGCGAGCCAACTGGTTCCTCGAACTCGGCGACGGATCCCGGTTCGTCGTGCGGGCCGAGCAGGGCGGTGTGTTCGGTACGAGCAGCGCCGCCGAGTTCGAATTCATGCAGGCCGTGGGTCGGCTGGGCTTCCCTGTGGCGCGGGTGCGGTGGCTCGAGTCGACCGGCGGTGTGATCGGGCAGCCGTTCTTCGTCATGGATTTCGTCGAGGGCGGGGTGGCAGCCGGGCGCGAGGACCGGTCCCTGGCGCCCGAGCTCGCCGTCGACTTCGTCCATCGTCTCCACGAGCTGCACGAGCTCGACTGGCACGGCGTGATCGACGGGCCGCCGCCGAGTGAGGCCACCCACGTGCAGATCGAGCGCTGGGCCGACGTCTATCGCTCGTCGTCGCCGATGGCCATCCCGCTCCTCGAGGAGGGAGCGGCGTGGCTCCACCATCACGCGCCGCCGCTCGACCGGGTGGCGCTGGTGCACGGCGATCCCGGCCCGGGCAACTTCGTCCACGACGGCCATCGCGTGTTGGCCTTCACCGACTGGGAGTTCTCGCACCTCGGCGACCCCACCGAGGACTGGTCGTTCCTGCTGGCGATGCGGGGTGCCCGCACGATGTCGCATGACGAGTGGCTCGGCCTCGTCCGTCGGGAGATCGGCGTCGAACCCACGCCGTCCGAGCTGCACTACTGGCAGGCGTTCAACTTCTTCAAGGGCGCCTGCGCCAACCGGTCGTGCCTGCGCGCCTTCGCGTCGGACAACCCGGCGCCCAACATGGCGTTGATCGGCACCGTGCTGCAGCAGACGTTCATGCGCCAGATGGCCGACCTCATCGCTGAATGACCGCTCCGCAGCCCGCCTGTGGCGCCCGCTGGTGCGGATTTCGCTCCGTTGGGCGACACAAGCGAACGGGAGCGCCGGTGGTCAGGCGGTCTCGGGCGCGATGCGCTCGCTCGAGAACGCGGGCGTGTCGGCGGCGGCCGGTGTCGGTTGCGTCGACGGGAGGTCGCCGGCGGTCTCGGTGAGGCCGGCTGACGGCGGGGGCACCGGCTTGCCCTTGCGCCTCGGCACCCGCACCACGCCGCGGTAGCTGGCCAGCGACACGGCGGCGAGGAGCGAGACGCCCTGGAACAACGGCTCGATCCAGATCGTGTTGCTGGTGAACGTGAGCTGGAGGCCCTTGATGCCGAAGGCCAGCGCGTAGA
>DASXAI010000176.1:0-1597 GCA_036406775.1 Acidimicrobiales bacterium | reverse complement strand
AGCTCCGGCACGTGTCGAAGTGGTTCGGGGACGTGGTCGCCGTCTCCGACGTCACCTTCGGGATCGGTACCGGCATCACCGCCCTGCTGGGGCCCAACGGCGCCGGCAAGTCCACCGTGCTGCGCCTGCTGTGCGGGCTGGCCCGCCCCTCGCAGGGCACGGTCAGCGTGTTGGGCGGCCACCCCCGCCAGGACATCTCGATCTTCGGGCGCATCGGGCTCGTGCCGCAGCAGGAGGCGCTGTTCGAAGCTCTCACCGCCCGCGAGTTCGTCGAGACCGCCGCGCGGCTGCTGGGCGTGTCCGATCCCCGTGCCGCCACCGAGTGGGCCTTGGGCCAGGTCGAGGTGTCGGCCACCGACACCCGGCCCGTGCGGGCGCTCTCGAAGGGCAACCGGCAGCGGGTGAAGGTCGCCGCGGCCCTCGTGCACGACCCGCAGATCCTCGTGCTCGACGAGCCGTTGAACGGCCTCGACCCCCGCCAGCGCCTGCACCTCATCGACCTCGTCCGCCGGCTGGCGGCGCGGCCCGAGCGGTGCGTCGTGATCTCCAGCCACGTGCTCGACGAGGTGGAACGGTTCGGCTCACGCATCCTCGTGATCGCCGAGGGCCGTCTGGCCGCCGAAGGCGACTTCCGCGCCATCCGCGACTTGATGGACGACCGGCCCCACCGCCTCCGCGTCACCACCGATGCCGCCGGACGGTTTGCGGCCGGGCTGCTCGAGGCGGGCGTCGCCTCGGGCGTGCGGGTCACCGGGCCCGGCACCATCGAGGTGGAGACCACCGACGTGCACCGGTTCCGGCGCTCGGTCGCCGTCATCGCGCGCGACAAGGACCTCGAGCTCGACGAGCTCGTGCCCCTCGACGACGACCTCGACAGCGTCTTCCGCTACCTCGTGGGACGGTGACGGCATGATCTCGACGATCTACGGCGTGACGCTGCGGACCCAGGCGACGCGCGCCCGGCTCATCGCCCTCGGGCTGCTCGGCGTGGTGGGCGTCGTCATCGGCCTCGCCATCGGCGTGGGCGACGTGCGCGACCCGCTGGAAGCCGGCACCAACATGATCAACGCCTTCGGGCTGTCGTTGTACGCGCCGGTGGTGACGCTCGTGTTCGCGTCGGCGTCGCTCGGCGACCCGGCCGAGGACGGCACGCTCGTCTACCTCTGGCTGCGGCCGGTGCCGCGGTGGCAGATCGTGGCCGGCACGTTCCTCGCCACCCTCACCGTGGCGCTCCCCCTCGTGCTCGTGTCACTGGTGCTGGCGGCCGTGCTCACCGGCGCCGGCGGCGGGCTGGTGACGGGCACGCTGGCCTCGGCCACGTTGGCGGTCGTGGCCTACGCCGGCATCTTCACGTGGCTCGGCCTGCGCGTGCGGCGCGCCCTCGTGTGGGGGCTCGCCTACATCCTCCTGTGGGAGGGGTTCGTGGCCTCCGCCGGACGGTCGGCGGCCCGGCTGGCGGTGCGGGCCTACACCCGGTCGGTGCTCCACAACGCCACCGGCGTGGAGCTCAAGCTGGCGACGATCTCGGAGTTCTACGCCGTCGTGATCCCGGTCGTGATCGGCATCGTCGGCGCCGCCATCACGGTCCGCCGCCTCC
>DASXAI010000175.1:0-2014 GCA_036406775.1 Acidimicrobiales bacterium | reverse complement strand
TCGCCTGGCAGCCGATCACGGATCCACATGCCCATCTGAGCGCTCATGGACACGACTGACATGCACGCCCTCAATCATGGGGTGGCACGGGACACCGTTTGCCGCCTCGCCACGCTCCGTAAGACGCCGGTGATCTCGAGTCTCTATCTCGACGTGGATGGCGCGCACCGGCCGGTACCCGCCACCTACCAGCAAGCGTTCGAGCAGATGGCCGACGAGTTGCGCCGCCGAGCCCGCGCCCGGGACGATCCGCGGGTGGGACGCTCCGTCGAGGGTGACGTCGAGCGGATGCGGGCCTGGCTCGGGAAGGGCATTGACCGCACAGTGACCCGGGGAGTCGCGTTGTTCTCCTGCCACGAGCAGGGCTACTTCGAGTCGCTAGAGGTATTCGTCCCCGTGCGGGACGAGGCCGGCATCGGCCCTGCCCCGCGCATCCGTCAACTGCTCGAGGTCCTCGACGCGCCAGGCCCCTTCCTGCTGGCGCTCGTCGACGGCACGCACTTGCGGCTGTTCGTGGTCGACAGTCACCAGATCAATGAGCACCCGACATTCGTCACGAGACCGGAACGAGCTGTCGACACGTCAGTAGAGCTCGGCAGCTGGGAGCGCCATCACGCCGAGGTCCGTCGACGTCATCTACGCCACGCGGCCACAGAGGTGGATGAGGCGGTACGCAGCCTGTCGGTTCACCAGCTCGTCCTCGGTGGCCCGGACGAGGCGGTCACCGAGTTCACTGCATTCCTCCACCCCACGACCCGGCAGCTGGTGATCGGACAGGTCGGGATACGCGTGGCCGCGCCCACAGAAGAGATCGCGCCGGCAGCACGCGCGGTCGCCGACAGAGCCGAACGCAACCACGAGCGCGCCCTCGTCGAAGAGGTACGCCAGCGCACCGCCGGCGAACACGGTGGCGTGATCGGGCTCGAGGCAACGCTGGCCGCCCTCACCGAACGGCGGGTCAGCACCTTGCTGATCGGCGACGGCTTCACCGCCCCAGGCGCCTCGTGCCCGTCGTGCGGCCACATCGGGCCGGATCTCCGCCTCTGCCCGGCCTGTCACGCGACCAACGTCGAGATCGACGACGTCGTCGAGGTGGCGATCCAGCTGGCCGTCGCCCAAGGCGCCGACCTCGAATTCTGCGTCGGCACCGAACTCGACCGGTCTGGCGTTGCCGCAATCGCGCGCTACTGAGCTGATGCGGGTTGTGCTGCGGAGGGAGCTCGCTTCTCAGCGTTGACAGCCGCCCGACAGCAAGGACCGCAAGGAGCTGCCCCACGACCATGTCGGCGCTTGAGCGAGACGCTCCGAAAGACCACGCGCCGACGTTCTTCGCAGCCGGGGGATGCGGTGCGGAATGGCGACTCTTGCCGCGTGGGGCATGTGACCTTGGCCCCTATCGAGCTGTGGGTCCGCCGTCGTTCACTGAGCGACGAGGCCGACGGCCGGCCACCCCTCGACTCGAGGTGGAGAGATCACATGGTCCTGGAAGCGTCTTGTGTACAGCTCGAGGCCACGGGGGGTGGAGCCCGAGAAGTTCAACGCACGGCCCGTCGTCGCATTCTTCGTGCTGGCGTACGTCCTCAGCTGGGCTTGGGTGCTCCCGTGGGCAGCCACGGGCCACACGGTCATCCAGGGTCAAGGCTGGCCGACGCACCTCCCGAGCCTCCTCGGTCCGATGCTCGCCGCGTTCATCGTCACCGCCCGGACGACTGGCCGCAGGGGCATGGCCGACCTCCTCGCCCGCATGGCTCGGTGGCGGATCGGGTGGCGATGGTGGCTGCTCGTCCTCAGCCCGTTCGCGTTCTGCCTCGTCGTCCTGGCCGGGATGGTGGCGGTCGGAGCCGACGTGGCCGCCCGAGCCGACTTTGCCCGCTTCAGCGGTCTGCCTGACTGGCTCGGGATCGTGGGCGTCGTCGTGGTGGTCACGTTGGTGAACGGCTTCGGCGAGGAGACGGGCTGGCGCGGCTATGCGCTGCCTTGGTTGCAGGGACGATTCAGTCCGTTCGCGGCCAGG
>DASXAI010000174.1:0-2772 GCA_036406775.1 Acidimicrobiales bacterium | reverse complement strand
CCCCTCGATCCGGAACAGTTCGGGCTGGCCATCCACGCCCTCAGTCTAATAACCACTACGGCGATAGTGGAAATACCTTCCCCCTCTACCAGCCGCGGTCGACCCACTCCTGGAGGTGGGGGCGCTCGGTGCCGATGGTGGTGTCGAGGCCGTGGCCGGGCAGCACCATCGTGTCGGCGGGCAGGGGGAAGAGCTTCTCGTCGATCGAGCGGATGATCGTGGGGAAGTCGCCGCCCGGGAACGAGGTCGCGCCGGGGCCGCCTGGGAACAGGGTGTCGCCGCTGAACAGCACCGGCGAGCCTTCCACCAGGAAGCACATCGAGCCGGCGGTATGACCCGGCGTCAGGATCGTGTGCAGCCGGGTGCGGCCCACCTCGATCACGGTCTCGGGCTCGAGGAAGACGTCGTAGCCGACCTCCTGCAGGCGCGGGGCGTCCTCGGCCGTCACCGCGACCTCGTAGCCGGCCTCGCGCATCTGCGGGATGGCCTGGATGTGATCCCAGTGACCGTGGGTCTCCAGGACCCGCCGGACCTTGAGCCGCTCGGCCAGCGGCAGGAGCTTGTCGTGTTCGTTGGCGGCGTCGAGGAGCACGGCGTCGCCCGTGGCCTTGTCGCGCAGGACGAACACGTTGTTGTCGACCGGCCCGACCACCAGCTTGTGGATCTCGATCCGGTCGTCCTCGTAGTGCAGCGTCACGGGTCCAGTCTGCCCCGCGCGCGATCACGCCGACACCACGTCGAACCCCAGGGCCAGGGCCACCGGGATCTGATGGTCGTCGAAGGTGGCGAAGACGACCGGCCGGGGCAGGCGGTCGGCGGCCGCCAGGTGGAGGGCGTCGACGATCCGGAGCGGGTGGTCGGCCGCCAGCTCGGCGGCCCGGTCGAGGCAGGCCTGATCGACGGGCACGACGGCCACCCGCTCCCAGTCGGTCCGCAGCGCCCGGCGGAGGGCGTCGCGCTCGGTCGTGTCGTCACTCAGCCGCTCGGCCAGCACGAGGCTCTCCGTGAGGGCCAGCGCCGATGCGCACCAGTCGGGCTCGGAGGCGCAGGCGTCGAGCACGACGGCGCGGCCCGGGAAGTCGATGTGGCGGGCCAGGAGGCCGCTCGAGTCGAGGAAGAGCGTCACCGGATGTCGCGCAGCAGCCGGTCGAGACGGAAGCCGGCCCAGACCACGACGGCCTCGCCGGGGGCGTCCCGATCCCTGCGGCGGGGCAGTTGGACCAGGCCGCGGGCGGCGAGGTCGTCGAGCGTCGGCTCGGCGGTGCCGGGATCGATGGGGCCGAGCTGCGCCATCGGCCGGCCGTCGACGGTGATCACGATGCGCTCCCCGGCGCCGGCTCGGCGCACGGCCGCCGCCGTCTGGTTGCGCAGGTCCCGGACACCGAGCCGTTCCACGAGCGATCGACTGTAGCACCGGTGTACACACACCGCCTGGCTCCGGCTCGCTCGACGACGACAGACTGACGCCATGAACTTCGCCTTCAGCGAGGAGCAGGAAGAGCTCCGCAAGACCGTCCGCTCGTTCCTCGACCAGAAGTCGCCCGAGACCGAGGTCCGGCGCCTGATGGAAACCGACGAGGGCTACGACCCCGCCGTGTGGAAGCAGATGGGCGAGCAGCTGGGTCTCCAGGGTCTCATCGTCCCCGAGGAGTTCGGCGGCTCCGGGTACTCGTACGTCGAACTCGGCGTCGTGCTCGAGGAGATGGGCCGGTCCCTCCTGTGCGCCCCGTACTTCTCGACCGTGGTCCTGGCCGGCAACACGCTGCTCCACTCGGGTGACGACGCCGCCAAGAAGGACTACCTGCCGGGCATCGCGTCGGGCGAGACGATCGCCACGCTGGCGTTCACGGAGCCGTCGGGCAAGTGGGACGAGGCCGGCATCACGATGGAGGCCACCCGGGACGGCGACGGCTGGGTGCTGAACGGCACCAAGAGCTTCGTGGTGGACGGCGCCACCGCCGGGCTCATCCTCGTGGCCGCCCGCACGGGCAAGGGCGTCAGCCTGTTCGCCGTCGACGGTGACGCCGCCGGCCTCACGCGCACCTCGTTGTCGACGATGGACCAGACGCGCAAGCAGGCCAAGCTCGAGTTCAGCGGCACGCCGGCCCGCCTCATCGGCACCGAGGGCGAGGGCTGGAAGACGCTCTCCACCGTGCTCGATCTGGCCGCCGTGGCCCTGGCCGCCGAGCAGGTCGGCGGGGCCCAGAAGGTGCTCGACATGTCGGTCGAGTACGCCAAGGTGCGCATCCAGTTCGGCCGGCCCATCGGCTCGTTCCAGGCCATCAAGCACAAGTGCGCCGACATGCTGCTCGAGGTGGAGTCGGCCAAGTCGGCGGCGTACTACGGCATGTGGTGCGCGTCGGAGATGAACGACGAACTGCCGTCGGTGGCGTCACTGGCCAAGGCGTACTGCTCGGAGGCGTACTTCCACTCGGCCGCCGAGAACATCCAGATCCACGGCGGCATCGGGTTCACCTGGGAGCACCCCGCCCACCTGTACTTCAAGCGGGCCAAGTCGTCGGAGCTCCTGTTCGGCGATCCCACCTACCACCGCGAGCTCCTCGCCCAGCGCATCGGCATCTGACTCTGCGTCGCCGGCCTCCGCTCGCTTCGCTCGCTTCGGGCGGCTCCTAGTCGCTCCGCTCCACAATCCGTCCCGCCGGAGGCCCGTCGGCAAAGCCGACGGGCGGAGGCTGTCACGCCAGCCGCACGCCGCCGCTTCGATGTGACGGTTTTGCACGGTATGTGTGCATTTCCGTCACTTCGGCGAGG
>DASXAI010000173.1:0-3352 GCA_036406775.1 Acidimicrobiales bacterium | reverse complement strand
GAGCGGAGCGAGTAGGAGCCGCCGAAGCGAAGCGGCGGCGGCGACGCAGAGAGGTTGCTCATGAACGTTTCGTTGACCGAGGAGCAAGAGATGCTGGCCCAGACCGTGGCCCAGCTGGCCGAGCGCATCGGGCCCAGCACGCCCCACGACCTCGATGGCGCCATCGACGACGACGCCGGCGCGTGGAAGCTCCTCGCCGACGCCGGTCTGCTCGGGCTGCGCATCCCCGAAGACGCCGGCGGCAGCGGCGCGTCGGGCGTCGAGGCCATGATCGTGGTCGAGAGGCTGGCCCGCCGGGCGTGCGCCGTTCCGTTTGTCGGCGCCGCCGTGCTCGCCCCCCAATTGCTCGTGGCGGCCGGCGCCAACGCCGAACTGCTCGGCGCCATCGCCGGCGGCCAGCGGCGCGTCACCGTCGCCCTCCGGCCCAACCTCGTGGGGCTGGCGCGTGCTGGCGAGCCCGCGGTGGCGTGGGACTGCGCCGGCGCCGAGGCGGCGCTGGCCCTCGACGCCGACGGGAAGCTCGTCGCCGTCGCCGTCGACGGCGAGCGGCTCCAGCCAGCCGACCTCACCCGTGCCATCACGCGCACGACGAACGCGTCGACCGTCGACCTCGGCGACCTCGGTCACCCCCTCGACGACGAGGCGCTCCAGCGCTGGGAGGCGCTCGCGCTCACGATGCTGTCAGCCGACCTCGTCGGCTCCATGGAGGGCACGCTCACCACCGCCGTCGAGTACGCCAAGGAGCGCGTGCAGTTCGACACGGTGATCGGCACGTTCCAGGCCGTGCAGCACCTGTGCGCCGAGGCCTACGTGCTGCTCGAGGGGTCTCGCAGCGCTACCTGGTACCCGGCGTGGGCCGTCGATCACCGGCCCGTGGCCGACACCTTGCTGGCGGCTCGCACGGCCAAGGCGCACAGCTCCGAGGCCGGCCAACAGGTCGGTGAGACCTCCATCCAGGTCCACGGCGGCGTGGCCATCACGTGGGAGTACATGCCCCACGTGTTCCTCCGCCGGATCCTGCTCGACCGCCAGACGCTCGGCGACGAGAACCACCAGCTGCGAGCGATCGCCGACATCCGACTGCGAGGTGCGGCATGAACTACGACGACACGCCGCAGGAAGCCGAGTTCCGCCAAGCCCTGCGCACGTGGCTGCGCGACAACATCCCGACCGAGGAGCCGTCGCCCGACGACGAAGAGGCTCACGTCGCCTTCATGAACGTATGGCACAAGAGGCTGTACGCCGGCGGGTGGCTCGGACTGACGTGGCCCGAGCATGCCGGTGGCCGCGGCCTCAGCCCGGTGTACGAGGGCATCTTCAACGAGGAGCTCGGCGCCGCCAATGCACCGCCCGCCCCGGGCAACTTTGGCTTCCTCGCCAAGGCCATCCTCGGCTTCGGCACCGAGGAGCAGGCGGCGCGCTTCCTGCCCACGATGCTGAAGGGCGACGAGCGCTGGTGCCAGGGCTTCAGCGAACCCGGCGCCGGGTCCGACCTCGCCGCGCTGCGGACGCGCGCCGACCTCGACGGCGACCACTACGTCGTCAACGGCCAGAAGGTCTGGACCACGTTCGCCAAGTGGGCCGACTGGTGCTTGCTCCTCGCCCGCACCGACCAGGAGGCGCCCAAGCACAAGGGCATCTCGGCGCTCGTGCTGCGGATGGACACCCCGGGCATCACCGTGCGGCCCCTGCACATGATCAACCACAACACCGAGCTGGCCGAGGTGTTCTTCGACGACGTGGTGGTGCCCGCCGACCAGCTCATCGGGCGGCCCGGTGACGGCTGGAACATCGCCATGCGCACCTTTGCCTACGAGCGGGGTCCGGCCGAGATCGGATCGATCGCCCGCGGCGAACGGCGGCTGCACAACCTCGAGGCCGCCGCGGCCAAGGGCAAGTACGGCGAGAGCCCCGAGGTCGGTGTGCGCCTGGCCCGCACGTACATGTACCTCGAGGTGCTGCGGCTCCAGGTCCTGCGCAGCTTGTCGCAACAGGTCAAGCACGGCGTGCCTGGGCCCGAGGGGTCAGCCGACAAGCTCATCATGATCCGCTTCGAGCAGGACCTCCCGCGCGTCGAGATGGATCTCGAAGGCGCGGCGCCGGCGCTCGGCGAGGACGACGAGACGCTCCACGAGTACCTGTACTCGCGCGCCGTCAGCATCTACGGCGGCACGGCCCAGGTGCAGAAGAACATCATCGCCCAGCGCGTCCTCGGCATGCCCCGGGCCTGACTCCGTTCCCTTCCCATCGATGTGACGCAAACCGACAACAGTTGTCGAGAACCGTCACATCGGCGGCGTGGGTGAGCCTCCCCGTGCCCGGACCGAGTCGAAGCGCTCGGCGAAGTGCCAACGGTGGCCCTCGGGATCGGTGGCCTCGTAGCGCCGCTCGCCGTAGAACGCGTCGTTCAGCTCCATCGTGATGTCGGCGCCGGCGGCGACGGCGTGGGCGTAGTGGGCGTCGACGTCGGGCACGTAGACGTTCAGCATCACGGTGGTGACGCCGGCGTCGACGGGGCTGTGGATGCGGTGCACCTCGACATTGGCGTGACCGAGCATCACGAGGCCCGAGCCCAGGCGCAGCCAGCACAGGTGGTTACCGTCGTGCTCCTGGCGCGCTTCGCGGATCTCGGTGAAGCCGAACACGCGGGTGAGGTAGTCGACGGCGGCCAGCTCGTCGTTGTAGGCGAGCCGCGGATAGACGTCCGGGGTGGCGAAGTCGGTGACGGGTTCGTGGGTCTGGTCGATGGTCGACATGAGCTCCTCCTTGGCTCGGGAGAACACGGTCGGGTCGGCGGGGTCGTCGGGCTCCACGCGGTCGGGCCGCAGGCGCCGGAGGGGATCGAAGGCGTCGGTCATGGCCCACCACTCAGTTCGCGCAGCCGGCGGCGCGCCCGGTTGAGCCGCGACCGGACGGTGCCGACGGGGATCCCGACGGCCTCGGCCACGTCCTCGTAGGGCAGCCCTTCCCACACGTGCAGGAGCAGGACGTCGCGCTCGGGCGGCGGCAACTGGGTGAGCGCCACCGCGACACGCTGCCACTCGCCCGCCGCGTCGACGGCTTCCGACACGACCTGGGCCTCGTCGGCCGGCGGCGCCTGGTGCGCTACGAGCCGGGCGGTGGCGCGGATGCGGCGCGCTTCGCTCCGACGGTGCTTGACGACAAGGTTGGTGGCGATCCCGTACAGCCACGGCCGTGCCGACGACCGGCCGAGGTCGTAGGTGCCGCGCTTCTCGAAGGCGATGCGGAACACGTCGGCCACCATGCCGTCGGCGTCGTGCGGACCGAGCCGGCGGACGAGGTAGCGGTGCAACACGGTGGCGTGACGGTCGAAGATCGTGCCGAAGCAGGC
>DASXAI010000172.1:0-3022 GCA_036406775.1 Acidimicrobiales bacterium | reverse complement strand
GGGGCGATGGCGTCGATCTCGGCGAGGAACTGGTCGTGGGTGACCAACTCGACCCCCTCCACCGAGCCGGCCCGGGCGACGACGGGCTCCTCCACCACGGCCACCGACGGCGCCGTGCGGGCGAGGATGTCGCGTAGTTGCTCGTCGCCCAGCCGGTAGTTCAGGGGGACGAATGGCACGCCGGCGAACCCGGCGCCGAACAGCATGATCGGCACCACGTCGGAGTTCACGTCGACGAGCACCGCCCGCTCGACGCCTTTCGAGCGGATCCACGCGCCGGCCCGCTGGGCCCGGTCCAACAGGTCACCGTACGTGAGGCCACCGGGGCGCGATCCAAAGGCGACGCGGTCCCCGAAGCCCCCACCGGCCATCTCGAGCAGCATCGGGAGGTGCACGCCTAGCGCCTCGACCTCATTCGCTCGCTCGCTCCGCGCCGCTAGTCGGACGTCGGGATGGGCGTGCTGTCCTTCAGCGGCAGCCGCCGGTCGCCGAGCGACAGGGAGCCATCGCCCGCCTTGGTGCACAGCAGCTCGACCCCCACCTCCTCATCGGCGTACCGCTGCCCGACCTCGGTGCCGTCGCTGTGCATGATGTCGACCCGCCCGTCGACGTGGCCGCGGTGGCGCTTGGCCACCATGCCCTCGCCACCGCATCGGAGGTCGATGGGCGTCGGCGGTGCCTTGACGACGATGACTTCGGTCCCGCACACCGTGCTGGTGAGTCGCAATCCCGGCTTCACATCCATGGTGCCCCCAATTCCCCGGTGGAACGCGTGCTTGGTGTTCCCGCGATCGATCGAATCAAGACGTTCACCCGCCCAGCACGGCGGGATTCCCGCTGGTCCACGTGACGGTGAGGCGCCGGCGGGTGATCTTCCAGCCGTCGGCGCCGCGCCGTAGCTCGTCCGTGTAGGTGCCGGCGATGATGTAGTTGTCGCCTCCGGGCGTCCCGGACCGCACGTGCTGGGCCTGGAGGTAGCACTGGCTCCGGGCCTCGTCGCCATCGATCGTCACGACGTGGTTGCCCAGGAGGTGCTGGCTGGCATCGAGCGGCCCGAGCGCGGCCCGGCACGTCGCCACGACGCCCTCCACGCCGGTCAGGGGGTCGAAGCCCTCGTACTCGACGCTGGCGTCGGGCTCGAAGCACGTCGCCAGCAGATCCCACCGGCGACTGTCGAGGGCGGTGGCGTAGCGCACGCACACGTCGATGATCTCGGCCCGGTCGATCAGCGCCTGGACGGCCGTGGACTCGCTGGTCGACGTCACGAATCGCCCACTACGCGGATGGCCCCTTCCGGGCACGACGCCACGGCCAGGCGCGCCTGATCCTCGAGCCCGGCCGGCACCTCGAACTCGGTGCCGCGCTGGACGACGAAGCCCTCGTCGTCGGATGCGAACAGGTCCGGGCTCACCGAGTAACAGCGACCCTGGCCCGAGCACAGCTCGGCGCTCACGGCGATCCGCATGCGGCCGCCTCCCTTCGGATCGGATGGGGTGCTCATGGCCACACCAGCGGCAGGTTGTCGGGCCCGCACTGCCAGCCGTGCTCGGTGATCGGCGGCGCCGCGGCGACGTGGTACTCGGGGATGCGCTTGTGCCACTCCTCCATGGCCACCAGCAGCTCACGTCGGGCCAGATGGGCGCCGGCGCACCGGTGCGGACCGGCGCCGAAGGCGATGTGCCGGTTGGGCTCGCGGTCGAGCTTGACCTCGCCGGCGTCGTCGAAGGCGCGCGGATCCCGCGTCGCCGACCACAGCGGCATCAGCACCATCTGCCCGGCCTGCATCGGGCACCCCTCGTACTCGATGTCGTGCTTCAGCTTGCGGGCCGGCGGCACGAAGGCGTGGTACCGCAGGAGCTCCTCGATGGCGGTCGGCAGCAACGAGGGGTCCTTCACCAGCCGCTCCCGGTCGTCGGGATGGGTGGCGAGGTAGTGGAAGTTGTACCCGAGCTGGCTCTTGGTCGTGTCGAGCCCGGCCAGCACGAGCACGACCGCCATGTTGAGGATGTCGTCCTCGGGGATCGGCTTCTCGTCGACGGTGGCGGCCAGGAAGTACGTCAGGATGTCGACGTTGATGTCCTGCGGCTCGGTGCGCCGCCGGTCGAGCATCTCCTTGAAGTAGTCGCGCATCTCCATCTGGGCCCGCACGCCCGCCTGAGGATCGGCCCCGCTCAGCCCGCCGAACACGGCGTGCACCCACCCCACGAACAGTGGTGTGTCCTCGGGCGGCAGGTTGATCGAGTTGAGGAACACGTCGGTGGGGAACGGATCGGCGAACGCCGTCATGAACTCGCACCCGCCGTCGTCGATGAAGGCGTCGATGTACTTGTTGGCCGCGGCCTGCGCCGCCGGCGTGATGCGGTTCACCATGCCGGGCGAGAACCGCGCGTTGTAGAGCGTCCGGTACTTGCCGTGCTCGGGTGGGTCGAGGAACGTCGGGATGAACTTGTACTCCGGGTTCGGGTCGCTCACGATCGTCGACTCGTTGGAGAACGTCGACGGCTCCTGGAGGGCGTGGCGTATGGCCTCGAACCGCGTCACCACCCAGTGGCCGCCGTACAGATCGCTCCAGAACGCCGGGTACTGCTCGCGCAGACCGTCCCACTCCTCGAAGTGGGAGAGGATGGGGCCTGACCGGCCGACGTCGACCGAAACGGCAGGGCAGCCGCCGGGTCCGGTGGCGTCGCTCACCACGACGCCGTCCCGCCGTCGACGTTGATGAGGGCGCCGGTGATGCCACCGCCGACGTCGCTCGCCAGCAGCACCGCCACCGCCGCCACTTCCTCGACGGTGTTGAGCCGTTTGATCATCGACTCGTTGGCGTAGGCCTGCAGGAACTCGTTGTAGGTCTGGCCCGCGGCCTCGGCGGCGGCCGGCCCGTTCTCCATCATCAGGTCCGTCTCGACCGCACCGGGGCAGATCGCGTTGCTGGTGATGCCCATCGTCCCGTATTCGAAGGCGACGGCCTTGGCGAAGCCGTTCATGGCGTGCTTGGCCGTGATGTAGTGGCTCACCATCGCCT
>DASXAI010000171.1:0-1698 GCA_036406775.1 Acidimicrobiales bacterium | reverse complement strand
CCACTTGATGCGATAGGCGTCGACGGCCTGCTGCTTGCCTTTGAGTGCCAGGTGCTCCAGGTCGCCGGGGGGCTTCTCCAAGAACCGGGCGAGCCGGGCCGAGACGATCACGTCGCCTCCCGCGGCTGCGGCCTGCAGGCGTGATGCGGTGTTCACGACGTCGCCGATGGCGGTGAAGTCGTGGACGGCGCCGTCGCCGATGTTGCCGATGAACGTCTCACCGAAGTCCAAGCCGATGCCGACCTCGAGCGCGGGTCCCTCCGGGGACCCGTACCCGAGGCGCTCGAGGAGCTGCCGAGCGTGGTCGAGCATGACGGAGGCGACGATCGCGCCGTCGTTCGTCGCCGGCGGCGCAGAGGTGAGCAGGCGGACGAAGTACGGGAGGTACAAGGCCATCACCTCATCCCCGATCAGCTTGTCGATCAGGGCTTCAGGCAGCAGGACCTTCTCGGCGCAGCTGTAGAAGCCGCGCAGCAGCGCGCTGGCGTCCTTCGGCGCGAGCGATTCCGCGCGGGTGGTGAACCCCCGCAGGTCCGCGAACAGCACCCCCACGTCGGTGGTCATGCCCCCTGGCGGGGCCAGCTCCACGCACACTGCGCACACATTGGGGTTCTTGCGGGACGGTCGATAGCCGAGCGGGCCCACGAGACGCGCCCCGACGCCCCCGAACGGTGCGCCGCAGAACCCACATCGGGGGGTCGCCGGCAGAGTCCGCAGCACCCATTTGACGATGCGCGCCGAGGGCTGCGCCCCGTACTCGAAGTACGCCTCCCAGTCCTCCGGGCTCAGCGGTTCGCCCTCTCGCTTCCGGGCCTTCTTGGAGAGACCCTTGATCAGACGCCGCTGGACCAGCGTGGGCCGCTTGCCCGGTTCGTTGCGGTTGCTCGTCTCCGCCCCGTCAGCCACCACCGCACATACTGGCCGCCGAACGTGGCGGTAGCCACCTGCCGACGGGCACGCCGCCTAACATCCCGCGTCCAGGGCGGCCCGGTGGTTCGGGGGTGAGTGACGGCCGATCGACAGCAGCTCGAGCTGGCCATCGCCGCACAGGAGTCGTTGCGGGGCACCGTGCCGGACGACGTCGTCGACGCGGCCGTCGCCGCGCTGCGCCGACAGCTGGTGGGCGCCGACCCGACGGAGCAACGGCGCCGTCAGATCACGGTCCTGTTCGCCGACGTGAGCGGGTTCACCGCCATGTCGGAACGAATGGACCCGGAGCTCGTGGCCGATGTCATGAACGACGTCTGGGCGCGGCTCGACGTCGTCATCGTCGAGCACGGCGGGCGGATCGACAAGCACATGGGCGATGGCGTCATGGCGGTGTGGGGCGGCGACGCGGCCCGGGAGGACGACCCCGAGCGGGCCGTGCGAGCGGGACTGGCGCTCCAGGCGACGCTCGCGTCGTTCGTGGCCGACACGCAGGTCGACATCGCCATGCGGGTCGGGATCAACACCGGCCCTGCGCTCGTCGGTGCCGTCGGCACAACCCTCGAGCTGACGGCGATGGGCGACACCGTCAACCTGGCCAGCCGGCTCGAGCACCACGCCCCGCTCGGCTCGGTGCTCATCTCCCACGACACCTACCGGACCGTGCGCGGCGTCTTCGACGTCCAGCCCTCGGACGAGCTCACGGTGAAGGGCAAGTCGGCGCCTGTGCGGGCCTATGTGGTCGAGCGGGCCAAGGCCCGGGCGTTCCGT
>DASXAI010000170.1:0-7976 GCA_036406775.1 Acidimicrobiales bacterium | reverse complement strand
CGACGGCGAGCTGAGCGCCGTCCAGCAGGCCTTCGTCGACGAGGGCGCCGTGCAGTGCGGCTTCTGCACGCCGGGTCTCATCGTCGCCGTGCACGACCTGCTCGACCGGCAAGGCGCGCCCACCGACCTCGAAGTGCGCGAAGCGTTGTCGGGCAACCTCTGCCGCTGCACCGGCTATGGCCGCATCTTCGCCGCTGTCCAGACCGCAGTCCGGCGGCGGACGGGATGACGGACACACTCGTCACGACGCGGCCCCGCGCCGGGATCGGCACCAGCCCGACGCGTCCCGACGGCGCGCCCAAGGTGCAGGGACGCTTCGCCTTCTCCTCCGACGTGTGGGCCGACGGGATGTTGTGGGGCGCCACGTTGCGGTCGCCGCACCCGTACGCCCGCATCGTGCGGCTCGACCCGTCGCCGGCGTGGCGGATCCCGGGTGTCGACGCCGTGATCACCGCCGCCGACGTGCCGGGGAAGCCGACGTACGGGTTGATCAGCCAGGACCAGCCGGTGTTCGCCGACGGCGTCGTGCGCTACGTGGGCGAGCCCGTCGCCGCAGTGGCGGCCGACCATCCCGAGACCTGCCGGCGGGCGCTGGCCGCCATCGTCGTCGAGTACGAGGTGCTCGACCCGCTGCTCGATCCGGAGGTGGCGGTCCGTGGCGGCCACGAGCCCATCCACCCGGACGGCAACGTGCACCGCCACCAGCGCATCGTGCGGGGCGACGTCGATGCCACCGGCCCGGTCGTGGTGGAGGGGACCTACGAGATCGGCATGCAGGACCAGGCCTTCCTCGGCCTGGAGGCGGCCATGGCGATGCCCGACCCGGGGGCCGCCGGTGTCGAGCTCTACATCGCCACCCAATGGCTGCACGAGGACCGCAAGCAGATCGCCGGGTGCCTCGGCCTCCCCGAGCAGCAGGTGCGCCTGACCCTGGGCGGCGTCGGCGGCGCCTTCGGGGCCCGTGAGGACATCAGCCTCCAAGTCCACTGCTGTCTGCTCGCCTTGCGCAGTGGCCGTCCCGTGAAGATGCAGTACGGGCGGGAGGAGAGCTTCTTCGGTCACGTGCACCGGCACCCGGCCCGCATCTGGATGCGCCACCACGCCACCGCCGACGGCCGCATCGTCAAGCTCGAGGCCCGCTTCGTGCTCGACGGCGGCGCCTATGCGTCGACGTCGTCGGCGGTGCTCGGGAACGCCATCACCCACGCCGCCGGGCCGTACGTGTGCGAGAACGCCGTCGTCGACGGCTGGGCGGCCCGCACCAACAACCCGCCGTGCGGCGCCATGCGCGGCTTCGGCGTCGTCCAGGCGTGCTTCGCCCACGAAGGCCAGATGGACAAGCTGGCCGCCGCCACCGGCATCGACCCGGTCGAGATCCGGCGGCGCAACGCCATGCGCACCGGTGACCGGCTCATCACCGGGCAGATCGTGGAGAGCGTGGCTCCGGTACGCCGGTGCATCGACGAGACGGCCGCCCTGCCGCTGCCACCACCCATCCCCGACGACAACCCGATGCGGCGCCCCGGCGGCGCCGGGCTGACGGCCGACCCCGGCCACGTCCGTCGGGGTGTCGGCTTCGCCGTGGCGATCAAGAACCTCATGTACTCGGAGGGCTTCGACGACTACTCGACGGCCCGCTGCCGTCTGGGCGACGGAGTGGCCACGCTGAAGTTCGCCACCGCCGAGGTCGGTCAGGGGTTCGTCACCATCGCCCAGCAGATCGCCCGCACGGTGCTCGGCGTCGACGAGGTGGTGCTGGAGCCGATGGACACGGCGGTGGGGTCGGCGGGATCCACCTCGGCCTCGCGCCAGACGTGGATGTCGGGCGGCGCCGTCGATGCGGCGTGCCGGGCCGTGCGCGAGCGGCTCTTCGAGCACGTCGGCCGCCAGCACGGCATCGACCCGCTGCGGCTCGTGATCGAGGACACCGACGTGGTCGACACCATGGGCTCGTTGCGCCTGCCGGTGGCCGAGGCCAGCGCCGCGCAGCGGTTCGAGGAGACGGTCGAGTTCCGCCACCGGCCCACCACCGAGCTCGACGAGAACGGCCAGGGGAGCTCCCACACGGCGTTCGCCTTCGTGGCCCACCGCGCCGTGGTCGACGTCGACCCTGACCTCGGCCTGGTGAAGGTCGTGCAGGTGGCGACAGCCCAGGACGTCGGACGCGCCCTCAATCCGCTGTCGGTGCTCGGGCAGATCGAGGGCGGCATCGCGCAGGGACTGGGCCTGGCGGTCATGGAGGAGATCGTGGTGCAGGACGGCCGCATCCGGAACCCGTCGTTCACCGACTACCTGCTGCCGACGGCCCTCGACGCGCCCGACGTCGTCGCCACCCTCGTCGAGGAGCCCGATCCGCAGGCGCCGCTCGGGGCCAAGGGCGTCGGCGAGGCACCGTGCATCTCGGTGACCCCCGCCATCGTCGCCGCCATCCGCGCCGCCACCGGCCGCGACCTGACCCGGGTACCGGTTCGACCACAGGACATCGCGCTCCAGTAGCGTCGGCCCGTGCCCGAGGAGCGTGAACGGCTGAGCTGGGCGGCGTTCGGCGACGCCTCACGCGCCCTCGCGGCGCAGATCCACGACGACGGCTTCGAGCCCGACATCATCCTCGCCATCGCCCGTGGCGGTCTGCTGATCGCCGGCGCCCTCGGCTACGCGCTGTCGGTCAAGAACCTGTACACGATGAACGTCGAGTACTACACAGGCGTCGACGAGCGCCTCGACGTGCCGATGATCCTGCCGCCGATCCCCGATCCCGGGTTCCTCGCCAACGCCGACGTCCTGATCGCCGACGACGTCGCCGACACCGGCCACACCCTCGCCGCCGTCAAGGACTTCTGCACCGGCAAGGTCGCCGCCGTGCGCGCCGCCGTCCTCTACGAGAAGCCGCGCTCGGTCGTGGCGTGCGAGTACAAGTGGAAGACCACCGACCTGTGGATCGAGTTCCCCTGGAGCGACAAGGCCCCGATCTCCGCCGGCAAGACCGGCACCGTCGTCCGCGACGCCTGACTCCACCGGTTCTGACGAAGGTAGACGGGGATTACGACACTCCAGCGACGCGAGAACCGTGGGATTGGAGGATCACGGTCGCCGCGTTGCGGCCGGGCGCACCCCACACGCCGGCCCCGGGGAAGGTGGCGGCGCCGGTGAGGTAGAGGCCGGCGACCGGCGTCTCGTAGCGGGTGAGCTCGGGTGGCCGGCCGCGGAGGGCGGCGAGGGGGCCGCCGGCGAAGCTCGTGGCGTGGCCGCGGGGGAGATGGAAGTCGGACTCGTAGCGGTCGGGAGTCATCGCCCGCCACGCCCGCACGCCGGCCAGGAATTCCGGCTGCACGAGACCGGCGAACCGCTCCAGCCAGCGCTCCGGCTCGGCCGAGCCCGGCCATCCGCCGGCGAGGGCGTACGGCGTGAACAGCACCTCGAGGCTGAGGACGTGATCGGCCCCGGCCCGCATGGTGGGGTCGAGCGCCGAGGGCACGTTGGCGAAGAACATCGGCCGCTCCGCCACCTGGCCGCGGGCCATCAGGCGGTGGGCGGCGGCCATGGCGTCCAGCCCGGGCGCCACGATCGTGGTCGCCGTCAGCGGCTCGTACCCGAGCCGGCGCACGACCTGCGGGTCGGTCTGGTGATAGCGGGGCGGCTCGACCACGATGGCGTCGAGCTTCGACTCGTACCCGTCGATCTCGGGCGCGGCCCGCCAGCGGGCGACCGTGTCCGCCGCCAGCGGCGGGGGATCCCGTAGCCACTGCACGAGCGCGGTGCGCGGGTCGCACGCTGCCACCACGATCGGCGCGTCGATCGCCGTCCCGTCAGCCAGTTCCACGCCTCGCACGCGGTCGCCCTCGCAGCAGATGGCGGCGACCGGGCTGGCGGTGCGCACCTTGCCCCCCGCCGTCTCGAACGCGGCCAGCACCGCCGCCGGCAGCGAGCCGCTCCCGCCCACGGGCCGCCCGACTTGCCCCGTGTGCTTCAACGCGTACGTGACGGCGCCCATCCCGGTGCCCGGCGTGTCGGGGGAGAGGCCCCACACGGCGGGCCCCACGACAACCGCCGGCGCCAGCAGCGCGTCGTGGGTGAAGAACCGCCGGAGCACCGCGGCCGCGCTCAGCCGGCTCCACTGCAGCAGCGTGGCGACGCCCCGGCCCCGGCGCCCGGCCAGCCGCCGCAGCACGCCGCCGGGCGTCGGCGGGTGGTTGGCGATCTCGAGCACGAGTTCGGCGACCGGCCGGGCCGCATCGACATAGCGCCGGTAGCCGTCGACCTCCTGCGGATAGCTGAGGGCGATCGCCTCCAGCGTCCGCGAGACGTCGTGGAACAACGGCCACGCCGGGCCACCGCCCCACGGCAGGCTGACCTGGGCCGGATCGACGTCGAGGTACCGCAGACCGTGGGCGGCGAGGTCGAGCTCGTCGGCGATCGGTGTCGTGCGGAACACGCCGTGGTCGCAGTTGCAGACGTTCACGCGGGCGCCGAGGGCGTCCACCGTCGACGCGCAGCCGCCCACGCTCGGCCTCGCTTCGAGCACGAGCGTGTCGAGCCCGGCCCGGGCCAGGTAGGCGGCGCAGATCAACCCGTTGTGGCCGCCGCCGACGACGATGGCGTCGTGATCCACCTCGGTCCCTAGGGGACGAGGACGACGCGCCCGAACGCTTTGCGGCTCTCGATGTAGCGGTGGGCCTCGGCCGCGTCGGCCAGCGGGAAAGTGCGGTCGATGACGACACGCAGCTCGCCCGCCGCCACGCGGTCGATCAGCCGAGCCACGAGGGCGTGCGTTCGCTCGGGATTCAGCACCATCTCGGCGCCGAGGAACACTCCCGTGATGCTGGCGTTGCGTTGCATGATGGGCCAGATGTCGGGCGGGCGGTCTTCGCGCCCGGCTCGTCCCACCCAGCTGATGCGGCCCCGGTAGGCGAGGGCGGCGATGCTCGCCTCGAGGGTGCGACCGCCGACAGGATCGACCACCAGGTTCACACCCTTGCGATCGGTGAGCGCCAGCACCTCACTCACGACGTCGCCGGTGGCGTAGTTGATGCCGTGGTCCATCCCGAACTCGGTGAGGCGGCCCAGGCGATCGTCGCTCGACGCGGTGGCGATCACGGTGGCGCCCGCCGCCTTGGCCAGCTGGATGGCCGCCAGCCCGACCCCGCCCGCACCGGCGTGCACGAGCACCGTCTCGCCCGCCTGCAGGTGGCCGAACTCGAACAGGCAGTCGTCGGCGGTGGCGAACTCGATCGGGATGCTCGCCGCCACCGCCACGTCCATGCCGGGCGGCACCTTCCACAGCGATCGCTCCGGCACGCTCACGAGCTCGGCATGGGAACCGGCGCCCATCGTGGCCACGACGGTGTCGCCCGCCGCGACCCCCGTGACCTTCTCACCCACGGCCTGCACCACCCCGGCCGCTTGGTAGCCGACGATGTGGGGCCGGGTCGGCATCTCGCCGCTCAGCCGGTGCAGCAGGTCACCGCCCTGGATGCCGACGGCGCCGACGCGGATGATCACGCCGCTCGGGCGCAGCTCGGGATCGGGCACGTCCTCGTAGCGGAAGACGTCGGGCCCGCCCGTCTCGTAGTACACGGCCGCTTTCATGCTCTCGACCGTACCGCTCGCCGAACTTGAACCGGAGAGTGCCCGCCCGGGCGGTTTCCGGTTCAACTTCGCCAAGAGCCGGGATCAGCGGGCAGCGACGAGGCTGATCTCCACCTGCCATTCGGGCCGCGCCAGCGCCGGCACGGTGACGAGCGTGGACGCCGCCACGTGGCCGGCGAGCGCGGTGTCGCGCGCCGCCATCACGGGGGCGAGGTCGGAGCCGGCCACGACGTAGGTCGTGATCGAGACCACGTCGGTGGGCGCCATCCCGGCCTCGGCCAGGATCGCGCCGAGGTTGGCCCACACCACCTCGGCCTGCTCGGCCAGCGCGTCGGGCACCGAGCCGTCGGGCCGGATCGGCACGACGCCCGCCGTGTGGAGCCAGACGGCGGCGCCCTCGGTGCGCACGGCGTGGGCGTAACGGGCGGCCGGCGGGGCGATGGTGGGAGGGCTGACGGGGCTGTGCATGCCCGTAGTCTGGCGGGCATGACGCGACGGCTGGCCGAGCTGCGGGCCCCGCAAGTGTCCGAGCGCCTGTCGGCCGACTCGATCGTGCTGCAGCCCCTCGGCGCCATCGAGCAGCACGGGCCGCACCTCCCGTTCGACACCGACCTCGTGATCGCCGGCGAGGTCGCCGAGGCCGCCGTCGCCGAGTACGGCGACGCCTACGACGCCTGGCTGCTGCCGCCCCTCGCCTACACGAAGTCGAACGAGCACGCCTGGTCGGCTGGCACCGTGTGGCTGTCGGCGTCGACACTGCTGGCCGTCCTCGACGACATCGGCCGCAGCGTGGCCATGCTGCCGGCGCGCAAGCTCGTGTTCGTCAACGGCCACGGCGGCAACTCGGCCTTGCTCAACGTGGCCAACCGCGAGCTCCGCCTCAAGTACGGGCTGCTGACCTTCCTCGCCCATCCCGGCTTCCCCGTCGACCAGGGCGGCACGGCCCCCGAGAGCGAGCTGGGGATGGGGGTGCACGCCGGCATCGACGAGACCTCGCTCATGCTCCACCTCCGACCCGAGCGGGTCGACATGACGAAGGCGGCGCGCAACATCCCCGAGTGGCTCGCGCCCAACCGCCACGTCCGCTTCGGCGGCCGCGTCAGCTTCGGCTGGCTGTCGAACGACTTCGGCGCCGACGGCTACATCGGCGACCCGACCGGGGCCACGGCCGAACGAGGCAAGGAGCTGTTCGAAGGGGCCGTGCGCGGCCTGGGCGAGGCGCTGGCCGAGGTGGCCGCCTTCCACCTGCCCGCCTGATGGATCGGGCCGCCCTGCGCGTCGACGGGGCGCGGCTGCTGCGGCGGATCGAGGCCTTGGCGGAGATCGGCGCCATCGAAGGTCCCGACGGCAGCCGGGGCAGCGCGCGCCTGGCCCTCACCGATGCCGACCGCGACGGCCGCGACCTCGTCGTCACGTGGATGCGCGACCTCGGGCTCGACGTCGCCGTCGACGAGATCGGCAACGTGGTGGCCACCCGGACCGGTACGGACGGGAACCTGGCACCGGTGATGACCGGGAGCCACATCGACACGGTGCGCACGGGCGGCCGCTACGACGGCAACCTCGGCGTCCTGGCCGGACTCGAGGTGATCGAGACGCTCGAACAGCACGGTGTGGCGACGCGCCATCCGATCGCCGTCGCCTTCTTCACCAACGAGGAAGGCGCCCGCTTCCAGCCCGACATGCTCGGCAGTCTGGTGTACGTCGGCGGCCTGCCGTTGGAGGAGGCGCTCGACATCGAAGCCATCGACGGCCCGACTGTGGGCACCGAGCTCACCCGCATCGGCTACGCCGGGCCGTACCCGTGCCCGGCCGCCACCCGGCCACACGCCTTCGTCGAGCTGCACGTCGAACAGGGCCCGGTGCTCGAGGCCGAGGGGATCCGCATCGGCGCCGTCACCGGCGTGCAGGGCATCTCGTGGCAGGAGCTCACGATCGTCGGCCAGTCGAACCACGCCGGCACCACGCCCATGGCGATGCGTCACGACGCCGCCTACGCCGCGGCCGAGGTTGCCGTCTTCGTTCGCCACCTCGCCCTCGGGCTCGGCGGCCACCAGGTCGCCACCGTCGGTGCCGTCAACGTCACTCCCAACCTCGTCAACGTGGTGGCCGCCACGGCCACCATCACCGTCGATCTGCGCAACACCGACGAGTCGACGCTGCAGGAAGCCGAGCACCGGCTGGCGGAACACTGCACGGCCCTCGAAGCGGCCGAGGGCGTCTCCATCAGCCGCCGCGTCCTCGCCCGGTTCGAGCCGGTGGTGTTCGATCCGGATGTGATCCGCCTGGTGGAAGCCACGGCCCGGCGGCTCGGGCACACCACGAAGCGACTGCCCGCCGGCGCCGGTCACGACGCCCAGATGCTGGCGCGCGTCAGCCCGGCCGGGATG
>DASXAI010000169.1:0-3329 GCA_036406775.1 Acidimicrobiales bacterium | reverse complement strand
GCCGACACGCTCCTCGCCGACCTGGCCGTCGACGGCGGTCTGTACGTCCCCGAGCTGTGGCCCGTGTTGCCCGCCGTCCGCCGGGGCATGACGTACGCCGACGCCGCCGCCACGGTGATGGCGCCGTTCGTCGAGGGCGAGATCGACGACGCCGACTTGGCGGCGATGTGCGCCGACGCCTACGCGTCGTTCCGCCATCCGGCCGTGTGCCCGCTCGTGCAGATCGGTCCCGACGACTGGCTCCTCGAGCTGTTCCACGGGCCGACGCTCGCCTTCAAGGACGTCGCCCTCCAACTGGTGGGCCGGCTGTTCGACCGGGTGCTGGGCGATCGGGCCGAGCACGTCACGATCGTGGGGGCGACGTCGGGCGACACGGGCTCGGCCGCCATCGACGCCGTGGCCGGGCGCGCCCACGTCGACATCGTGATCCTCTATCCCGAGGGCCGGGTGAGCGATGTGCAGCGCCGCCAGATGACGACGGTCGACGCGCCCAACGTCCGGACCGTCGCCATCGAGGGCACCTTCGACGACTGCCAGGACCTCGTGAAGGCCATGTTCGCCGACGAGGCCTTCCGCGCCGATCAGCGCCTCGCCGCCGTCAACTCGATCAACTGGGCGCGGGTCATGGCCCAGGTCGTCTACTACGTGACGGCCACGCTCCATCTCGGCGGGCCCGTCGCCTTCGCCGTGCCCACAGGCAACTTCGGCAACGTGCTGTCGGGCTGGGTGGCCCGCCGGATGGGCGCCCCCGTCGAGCGGCTCGTGATCGGCTCGAACCGCAACGACATCCTGGCTCGCTTCCTGCACTCGGGGATCATGGCCACGAGCACGGTGGTGCCGACCCTCAGCCCGAGCATGGACATCCAGGTGAGCTCCAACTTCGAGCGTCTCCTGTTCGAGCTGAACCATCGGGACGGCGGGATGACGGCCGAGCAGCTGCAGCACTTCCGGGCCACCGGTTCGCTGGTGGTGGAGCCCGACCAGCTCGAGGCGGTGACGGCGACCTTCGACGCGGCGCGAGTCGACGACGAGGCGACCCTGGCGATGATCGCCGACACCTATCGGCGGACCGGCATCCTGGTCGACCCGCACACCGCCGTGGGCCTCGGGGCCGCGGCCGTCTGCCGGCCGCCCGAGGGAGTGCCGATGGTCACACTGGCGACGGCGCATCCGGCCAAGTTCCCCGACGCCGTGGAGCAGGCCACGGGCGTGCGGCCGGACCTGCCGCCCCACCTCGCGGACCTGTGGGACCGGCCCGAACGCGCCACCACGCTCCCGAACGACCTGGCCAAACTCGAAGCCTTCGTGGTCGGTTCAGGCGGCTGATTCCGTCGACGTGACGGAAACAGACGCCAGGCGTCGATTTCCGTCACTTCGACCCCTTGCCCTCCCCCTCACGTTGCACTTTCGCTACGGGATCGCTAACGTTGTCCCTGCTCGGCACGGCCGGGCGACCACTGGCGGACGGCGACCCCGGAGGGAGGGGGTTGTGCTGTCAGTTCCACCCGATCGGTTCCGGGGCTGTTTTCCGTGGGTTCACCTGACGGTCCAGCACCGGACCGCGACGGGTTCCCTCAATTCCGGACACCCACCCGAAAGAAGGTGCCCATGAGCGTGGAGTCCACCGAGGCTCTGGAACGCTCGGTTCTCGAGAGCAAGGATCGTGAGCAGTTGCTGGCCATCGCCGGCGCGCTCGGCGTGAAGGCGACCTCGCGAGCCAAGAAGGCCGACATCATCGCCAAGATCCTCGAGCAGACCGGGGCCGCCGGCGGTGGTGACGCGCCCGGTCCGAAGGGCCGCGCCCGGAACGGGAACGCCAACGGCAACGGGCGCACCTCGACCCGCGCCCCGGCGTCTGCGGCCCGCACCGCCGAGCCGGAGGCCGAGGGGGCCACCGACGGCGCCACCCCGACCCCTGTGGCCGAGGCCGTTGCCGCGCCCCCCTCCGACGAGGCCGAGCCGCTGGCCGAGTGGGAGTTGGCGCTCGATGTCACCGCGGAGGACGACGGCTCGCGTACTGCGGCCAGTGCCGCCACCGAGACCGCCGAGGCCGTCGTGACCGAGGTCCAGACCCGCCCGGGCGGCCCAGGCGGTGCCGGCAGTCAGGGTGAGCAGGGCGACGGAACGGGCCAGGGCAGCCGGCGCCGGCGCCGCCGCAACCGCGACCGCAGCCGGGGCGAAGGGCCCCAGGGTGCCGACCGCTTCGACAACCAGCCCCAGGGCCAGCCGGCGCAGGAGTCCTTCCAGGGCGAGCCCGTGGCCGTGGCCGGCTACCTCGATCTGCGGGACGAGGGCTACGGCTTCCTCCGGGTGAACGGCTACCTCGCCAGCCGCGACGACGTCTACGTCTCCGTGAAGCAGACCCGCCAGTACGGGCTGCGCAAGGGCGACCACGTCACCGGCATGTCCCGCCCCGCCGGCCGCAACGAGAAGAACCCGGCGTTGCTGCGCATCGACACCGTCAACGGTGGCGACCCGGAGCTGGCTCGCAACCGGCCCAAGTTCGAAGACCTCACGCCGCTGTTCCCGGACGAGAAGTTCCGGCTCGAGAACGGCGCCGACCCGACGAACATGACGGCCCGGATCATCGACCTCGTGGCCCCCATCGGGAAGGGTCAGCGCGGCCTCATCGTCTCGCCGCCCAAGGCCGGCAAGACCTTCATCATGAAGACGATCGCCACGTCGATCGAGAGCGACAATCCCGAGACCAAGCTCATCGTGCTGCTCGTCGACGAGCGACCCGAAGAGGTCACGGATATGCGGCGGACGGTGAAGGGCGAGGTCATCGCCTCCACCTTCGACCGCCCTTCCGACGAGCACACCCATGTGGCCGAGCTCGCCATCGAGCGGGCCAAGCGGATGGTCGAGAACGGCGATGACGTCGTCGTCATCCTCGACGGCATCACCCGGCTGGCCCGGGCCTACAACCTGGCCGCCCCGGCCACCGGCCGCATCATGTCGGGCGGCATCGACGCCGGCGCCCTCTACCCGCCGAAGAAGTTCTTCGGTGCGGCTCGAAACATCGAGGAGGGCGGCTCGCTCACCATCCTCGCCACGGCGCTGGTGGAGACGAACTCCCGCATGGACGACGCCATCTTCGAGGAGTTCAAGGGCACCGGCAACATGGAGCTGCGCCTCGACCGCAAGCTGGCCGAACGCCGGATCTACCCCGCCATCGACGTCGACGCCTCGTCGACCCGCCACGAGGAGCTGCTGTTCGACCGCAAGCAGCTGCAGATGGTGTGGAAGCTGCGCCGGGTGCTCTCCGGATTGGCTGAGGGCGGTTCGGCCGCGGCCGGCCTGGAGCTGCTGATCGACCGGCTCAAGAC
>DASXAI010000168.1:0-3256 GCA_036406775.1 Acidimicrobiales bacterium | reverse complement strand
GAAGTCCCAACACGTGCGGCCCGCGCCCTCCAGTGCCTGGACCTCGCCCACGAAGATGCCGTGCATGAGGGCACGGGCATTGTCGGGCGAGTTCGGGTAGGTGGGCGCCAGCGTGTTGATCTTGGCCGACTCGGCCGCGTTGCGGGGATCGAACACGACCTCCTCGATCCGGATCCGCTGGAACCGTTCGTCCCGTGCGAGCTCCTCGACGGGGAGGATCCGCTTCATCCTTCCTCCTAGCCCTTCGCCGGCGCCGATTGGGCGATCTCGTAGGACCATAGTTCGGAGCTCACGGCGACCGCTTGCTGCGGCGCGCCCTCACCGCTGGGCCCTCGGTGGCCGTGGCCGAACGCGGCGCTGTTCACCCACGCCTGGAACGAGTCCTCGTCGCGCCAGCGCGTCACGACCAGCCATGTCGTGCGACCGTCGGTGGGCCGGAACAGCTCGAAGCCCTCGAACCCGTCCTGGTTGTCGACGGCGCCGGCCCGGGCGGCGAAGCGCTGGGCCAACTCGTCGCCCGAGTCGGCGGGCACGGTGATGGCGTTGATCTTGACCACGGTCATGGCCACCGAGCATACGGACCGCCACCCGGGCTTCTTGTCGGGAGATCGCGCCGGATCTGGCGCGATCCGCTGGCAGGTTCGGAGGCGGCGAGCCGCGGGCGCGCGCTACGCCGGGTCCTGGGCCGCGCTGCCGGCGAGGTGGGTGGCGGGCGTCCAGGTCAGGTCGCCCGCTTCGACCAGCTCGCGCACGGCGGGCACGGGATCGGTGTCGCCGAACAGTTCCGTGTCGTCGTAGTCGACGGTGCCCGTGGGGTCGCGCACCCACCACGACGCCTCGAGGGCGATGCCGTTGTTGTCGTGGAAGTAGACGGACCGCACGAAGCCGTGGTCGACGACCCGCGTGATCTCGGTGCCGTGCTCCTCCAGCCGGGTCTGCAGCGTCTCGAGGGCGGCCTCGTCGGGCAGCGTGAACGACACGTGGTCGAACTGGGCCGGGAACGTGAACGGCATCCCTGCCGGCTTCTCGAACGTGCCGATCTCCGTGCCGCTCCACTCGAAGAACGCGATGGTGCTCCCGGGGCCGATGCGGAAGAAGTAGTGGCGCATGGGACCCACGGCGATGGTGGCGACGAGTGGCATGCCGAGCACGCCGTGGTAGAACCGGACGGTCCCGTCCATGTCGTTGGTGACCATGGCGAGGTGGTTCACGCCCCGCCACTGCGGTGCGGTGGGAGCAGCCATGGGCGCACGATATCGGCCCGCGGGAAGGGTCATCCGCCGCGCCGCCGGAACCGAACAGAGCTCCTGAAGTCGACCGAGAGACAACCATGACCGACACGACATTCCAGCCCCCGGGCGCCGGCCAGTGGACGGCCGAGTCGGCCCACGCCTACGGCGCCATGACGCCGATCGGCCAGCACCTCATGCGTACCGGCATGACGACCGGCATGGCCCAGACGTTCTCCGACTACGGGCTGCCGGCCGAGACGCTCGACTGCCGGTTCGTCCACGGGCACATGTACACGCGCATCCGCCCGCTCATCGCGCCCGATCGCACCCCGACGCGGCCGCCGCCCAAGGCGCTGCTCCGGCTGGCGTTCCGTCTCCATCCCGAGCTCCGGCGGCGCGCCCGTCGGGCCGAGCACGCCCTGGCAACACAGCCGTGGCGGGAGCCGGTGCGCCAGTGGTACGAGCGGGAACGGGGCCAGATCGAGTCGGAGAACCTCGCCCTGCAGCGCGTCGCGCTCAGCCCGCTCGACGACGTCGCCCTCGCCGCCCACTGGTCGGCAGCGCTGGCCCACGCCGAACGGCTCTGGGCGCGCCACTTCGTCCTCCACGGGTACGACCTCGGCCCGATCGGCCTGTTGCTCGTCGCCAGTGAGGACTGGGGCCTGAAGCCCGACGAGATCCTCCCGGCCCTACAAGGCGCGTCGCCCTCGACGTCAGAGCCGACACGCATCCTCGCCGCCCTGCGCGCCGAGATCGCACCCACCGGCGGCTCGCCGGCGTCGCTCGACGACGTGCGGGCGGCCTCACCGGCCGCCGCCACGGAACTCCACCGCTATCTCGAGCTGCGCGGCTGGCACCTCGTCAGTCGCTACGACGTCGACGGCCTGACCCTCGGCGAGCTGCCGGCCGTCGTCCTGGCGTCGATCGTGGAGGGGAACGACCTCGTCGCCGGGATCGACGCCGAGGCGGTGGCCGCTGCCCTCCGGGCTCGAGTGCCCAGTGCTGACCGCGACGAGTTCGACGATCTGCTGGCCGAGGCGCGCCTCGCCATGGACCTCCGCGACGAGAACGGGCCGCTCACCGTCGAGTGGACCGGCGGGCTGCTGCGGCGGGCGCTGCTCGAGATCGGCGCCCGGCTCCAGGCTCGACACCTCCTCGACGCGATCGGACATGTGTTCGAGCTGGCGCCGCACGAAGTCGCCCCGCTGTTGACCAAGGGCGACGGTCCCACCGCCGCCACGCTGGCGACCCGCGCCGCCCGGCGCCAGGCCGACTCGGCCCTCCAACTGCCGCACGTCCTCGGACGGCCCGAACCGCCGCCGCCGGCCGATGCTCTCCCCGAGGCGACGGCACGGCTGCTGCGCGTCGTCCAAGCCGTGCTCGACCTGCTCGACCGCCAGGATCGGCCCCACGGGCTGGCGGGCACCGGCGTCGGCACCGCCTCCTACCGCGGCCGCGCCCGACAGGCGGAGGCGCCCGAGGACGCCCTCGCCAACCTCGAGGCCGGCGATGTGCTGGTGGTGCCGTACACCACTCCGGCCTACAACACGGTGCTGCCCTTGGCCGGTGCTGTCGTCACGGCGGAGGGCGGTCCGCTGTCGCACGCCGCCGTGCTGGCGCGCGAACTCGGCATCCCCGCCGTCGTGGGCGTCGCCGGCGCCCGCACCATCCCCGACGGTGCCACCATCGAGGTCGACCCCACCGCCGGCGAGGTCCGCATCCTCACCAACTGAGGACGGTCACCAGGCCGCGGCCAAGATGGCGCGGGCGTCCTCCTCACCGACGGGCCGCGGATTGGCCCGCACCGACACGTTCGACTGCGAGAGGCGCGCGACGGCGTCGAGCTCGGCCTCGTCGACGCCGAGGTCGGAGATGCGCGCCGGGAGCCCGATGCGGGCCGCCATCCGGGCCACCGCTTCCGCGGGATCGCCACCGTCACCGAGCACGGCCCCGATGCGCGCCAGCGCCTCGGGCGCCACGTCGGCGTTGTAGCGGATGGCGTGGGGCAGGATGAGGGCGTTGGC
>DASXAI010000167.1:0-3025 GCA_036406775.1 Acidimicrobiales bacterium | reverse complement strand
GCCGGCCGCGGAGGCGGCGGAGCTCCTTCGGGTCCTTGCCGATGAGCTCCTCGTCGAGCAGGCGGATCGAGCCCGCGACCTGGGCCTGCTTGGGCAGCAGGCCCATGATCGACAGGGCGGTGATGCTCTTTCCTGAGCCGGACTCCCCCACCACACCGAGCACCCGCCCAGGTGCGATCGAGAACGAGACGCCGCGCACCGCTTCGACGACGCCGTCCTCGGTGGGAATGCGGACCGAGAGGTCGGCCACTGCGAGGACGTCCCCCGGTGGCCGACGCTGCTCGGTCGAGCCGTGGGTGACCGACGTGGTCACCACCGGCGCTCTGCCTGCGGGATCAGCTCGAGACCCCCAGGGTGTTGTAGTTCACCGCGTCCATGGCCTGGCTGTAGACGTAGCCGTTCAGCTTGTCGGACACGAAGTCGAAGCGGTTCGGCGTCAGCAGCGGCGCCCACGGTGCGGCGACCTGCATGACCTTGTGGTCGAGGTCGATGTACGCCTTGTCCCGAGCGTCGCCCGTCATCGCGCTGACCTTGTCGTAGTCGGGGATGAACGACTTGTCGTTGAACCGGGCGTAGCTGCCCCCGAAGTCCGGCTTCGCCGGGTCGAGCAGCAGGTTGATGAAGGCCTGGCCGTCCGGGAAGTCCATGGAGAACGTCACCAACCCCATCGGCGCCTTGTTCTTCGCGTCGGCGTCATAGGCCCCGTCCACGCTCCCGGGCGCGCCCTGGATCTGCACGTTGATGCCGATCTCCTTCAGGTTGGCCTGCACGACCTGCGACACCTCCATGAACCCGGTCACATCGTTGCGGGTCCGCAACTGCGTCGTCACCGGCGTCTTCACGCCGGATTCGGCCATCAGTTGCTTGGCCTTGGTCAGATCGGGCTGGTTCGGGTAGAGGTCGTAGTCCTGGTAGTCGGGCACCGACGGCGGCAGGATCTGGTCCGTCGGCGTGCCCGCCTGCGGGCCGCCCCAGACGCGCTGGATCTGGGTGCGGTTGACCGCGTAGTTCACGGCCTGACGCACCTTGTTGTTGTCGAACGGTGCCACCGTGTTGTTGAGGAACAGCGTCAACGTCGCCGGCCGGGCCGACGTGAAGATGCGGTCTTTCAGGGTGGCGTCGTTCGACAGGGTCGTCATGTCTGCGGTCGGGAACTGGCCGGTGTAGACGTCGATGTCGCCGGCCTTGATCTTCAGCGCCGCCTGTGACGGGTCGACGCCGATGGTGAAGTTGACCTTGGCCGCCTTGCCCCGGTCGCCGAGGGCCGACGCGTTGTAGCCGGGGTTGCGCACCCACACCATCGACTGTTCCGGCGTGTAGGACTCAACGGTGTACGGGCCGCTCGCGTACTGCTTCAGCAGCGTCACGCCGGAATCCGGCTTCTTTGGCGCTCCCTTCGCGACCGGACACGCGGTCGGCAGAGCGATCTTGTTGAGGAAGGAACCATCGGGGGCGGTCAGCTTGAAGACGACCGAGTCCGCCGTCGTCGTGATGCCCGAGATGTCCTGCGCCTTCCCCGACGTGTAGTCGTCGACGCCCTGGAGGGCGAAGAAGTAACCACCGGTGCCGGTGTCCACGTCGGGCGCCATCAGCCGCTCGTACGTGTACTTGATGTCGTCCGGAGTGATCGGGTTGCCGTTGGCGAACTTCGACTGGCGCAACTTGAACGTGTACGTCAACCCGTCCGCCGACACCTGCGGCATGTCGGCCAGGCCGGGCACGAGCTTCACGCCATCTTGACCGGCCTTGTCGTCGTAGCGGATGAGCGTGGTGCACAGGCCGTTGGCCAGGCCCCACGTCGCCGCGAAGTACCAGCGGTTCGGGTCCATCGTGTCGATGTCGCCCTTGGCCATGCCGACCTTGATCTCGCCGGTCGGCGTCGCACCACCGCCGCCACCGCTCGTGGCCGGTGTGCTCGCCGGCGACGTGCCCGCGGGCGCCGTCCCACCTGCCGTCGTGGCCGGGGCCGCGGTCGTCGCTCCTCCCCCACCAGCGGCAGCCGTCGTGCCGGCCTGCGCGCCTCCGTTGCTCGAGCTGCCGCACGCGGCGAGCAGGAAGGCGACCGCCAGCACGCCCACGCCGGGACGGGCGAGCGGCCGTGCTCGGGAGGCCCGCGAGCGCGGAGTGCCTCGCCCGCTCGTGTCGTACTGCTTCATTGGTTTCTCCCCTCTAGTCGTGAATGTTGGAGGTCGCGATCTCAGCTGCTGGCGCCCACGCGCACGCGTGGGTCGAGCAGGCCATGGACGACGTCGACCACGGTGTTGGCGGCCACCGCGACGATGGCGGCGAAGGTGATGACGCCGGTGACGAGTGGGTAGTCGAGGGTCTGGATGGCGTTGATGCCCGTGTAGCCGAGGCCAGGGATGTTGAACACCGTCTCGACGAAGAGCGTGCCGCCGAGGGCGATGCCGATGTCGACGCCCAGCAGCACGGCGAGCACCGGTGCCACGTTGCGACCGACGTGCCGGACGAGCAGCCGGCTTGTACGCATCCCCTTGGCCCGGGCCGTGCGCACGTAGTCGTCGGACAGCTGCTCGATCGTGACGGTGCGCACGTAGCGGGCATAGACGGCGGCGAACGTCAGCGAGAACGCCAGCCACGGAAGGATCAGGTGGTGGGCCCAGGAGATCGGATTGTCGGTGAACTTGACGTAGCCGTCGATCGGGAACCACGACGTGCCGACCGGCAGGATGTGCATGCCGAACAGGACACCCTGCGTGGGCTGGTAGGCGAGGATGTAGGAGAGCATCGGCGCCACCCAGAAGATCGGGATCGACATGCCGAGGATGGCGAAGACCCGTCCGCTCACGTCGCCGGCGGAGCGGGGGTGCAATGCGCCGTACGCGCCGATCGGGATGGCGATCAGCATCCACATGACCGCCGCGCCGAGCACGACGGACGCGGTTGCGACTGCCGCTGGGAAGATGATGTCCGAGACCGGGCGGTTCTGGTTGAACGAGTACCCGAAGTCACCGTGGGCGATGCCCTTCAGGAAGCTGAGGTACTGCTGCCAGTAGGGCCGGTC
>DASXAI010000166.1:0-14456 GCA_036406775.1 Acidimicrobiales bacterium | reverse complement strand
ATCGTCAACGGATCGTTCGTGGATGCCACCTCGAGTGCTGACCCCTCGGTCGGCGGCGCCGCCGGAGGTCTGCTCTCGACGGATCACGATCTGCTCCGGTTGGCGACCGCCCTCGCCGACGGCAAGCTTCTGTCACCGGTGTCGCAGGCCGCCATGGAGACCTTCGTCCCCGGCGAGGACTACTCGCAGTTCGGCATCGACCACGGGTACGGGCTCGGCCTCGAGCGCTACGCGAGCGATGCTGTCACCGTCGAGGGCCACATGGGGACGGGCGAGATCCAGTCGGCCTTCCTCGGCTACGACCGTGAGCACGGGACGGCCATCGCCGTGGCCACCAACACGGCCGTGCCGGGGCCGCAGGCCATCATGGCCGTCGAGGCCCTCACGGCACTGAGCCAGACGAGCTGACCTCGGCGACACATCAGCATGCCGAGTGGCCGGGACGGACGCAGCTCCGTCTCGGCCACCCGCGCGAACTCACGCCGCGTGGCGATCGTCGGGGGACGACTGGGCCTCTGACGTGATGAACGACAGCTTGCCGCCGGTCTCCAGCACGGCCGCACGGACGTCGCTCAGGTGTTCGATGCCGTGCTCGCGAGCTGCCTCCTCGAGGTCTTCGATCGTCATGCGCTCACGCTGCAAGGGTCCGTCGATCACCTGGCCGTTGTAGATGAGCATGACGGGCGAGCCTTCGAGGACCGGCCTCGTCCGCCGCCATTTGAACACGGCGTAGGACTGCACGACGATCAGCAGAGAGATGACGCTGATCGCCAGCACGGCCGCCGTGAGCGACTTGTCGTCGGCCGTGATGCTCTGCTGCACGAGGTCGCCGATGATGAACAGCAAGACGAGCTCGAACGCCGTCAGCTCACCGAGCTCCCGCTTGCCGAGCGCCCGCAGGACCAACCAGATGAAGACGTAGATGACGGCGGCCCGCACGATGATGTCCACGACTACCTCCTACGGCACGAGCCAGGTCTTGAAACTGACGGTCGCGACGGGCTGGCCCGACTGGTCCAGGACGGACACGTGGCCGGATCGGCCCCAGTGACGACCGCCCTGGACCTGCATGTCGAGCGAGACCTCGAGCGTGTCGCCCGGCGGCTGGTGGAACTGCCAGATGACGTCGTCTTCGGTTGACGTCGCCGAAGACGGCTCGGGATCGACGGCGTTGCGGTCGAAGAGGTCGAGGTAGCTACTCGACGCGGCCAACGTCACATCGCCGGCGAACCCACCCTGGCGTCGCACGGTGATGCGGAACGGCACGTCGAGGCCGGCCCGCGCCACCTGTGCGTACCTCACACTGAGCTCGACCTGGCCGTCGGCCGACTGCGCCGTCACCGTGCGGGATCGGACGCCGAGCAGGCCCAGGAGCCCGAGGGCGACGAGAACGGCGAGCAGCGCCATGAAGATGCGTCGCAACCAGACACCGCGAGCGCCGGCACCGGGGTCGGGCTCGATGCTGTCCGTCGTCGACCCCGCGGGTGCGGGCTTCAGCCATCCGGTGGAACCAGGTCGCGGGCGCTCCTCCTGGTCGATCACAGCGCTCCGATACCCGCTCGGGCCTTCCTCCATGCCGAGAGGGTGCCACCGTCACACCTCGCCCGGGCGCCCCCAGCGGCGGCGCGCCTCGTCCGGTGGGAGTTCGACGGCGGCGGCGATGGCTTCCCACGAGGCGCCGAGGGCGCGGGCGTCGGCCACCGCCGCGGCCAGATCCCGGTCGACCTCGCGAAGACGGGTTCCTTCGTGGAAGAGCTGGCCGAGGATGCGGGCACGCTCCTCGGGCGTCATCCCCGGGAGACTACGGGGCGGCCCGAGTCGCCGGAGGGCTTCTAGGCGGCTTCGGTGCGGGTGAAGGTCACCGTCAGCCAGCCCACCTCGCCGCTGGGTCCGACCGTCATGCGGTAGCCCCGAGCCATGGCGATGAGGTCGGCCTGATGGCGCTCCGCCGGCCGGATGGACTCGGCCAGCGAGGCGACGTCGGCCCGGCCGAGCGTGGCCGCGATGTCACCGAGGCGCCAACCGCTGAGGAACGCCTCGTCGTCGTGCGGACCGCCGCGGCTGCGGCACAGCACGAGGGCCATGGCGGTGGTGTCGGATTCGTCGATCGTCTCGGCCATCGGTCACCTCCTGTGCTCGCCGCGGCCTTGTAGGTACACGAGCGCGCGAACAACCCCCGAGATACCGCTGGGCCAGACTGGACCCATGGCCGAGACCAGTGCCTTCGACGACCTCGTCCTGCGCCTCGAGCGGGTCCGGGAGAAGCTGGACGCCCTGCCACCGGGGCAGCCGGCCACGCTGACGCGCGAAGAGCTGCTCGAACTGGTCGAAGTGGTCGGGCGGATGGCGCGCGGGTTCCAGGTGTTGGAACGGCGTGGCTTGAAGTAGTCGTCAGCGCTGCGGTTGGCCCAGGCCGAGCAGGTTGCCCTCGCTGTCGCGGAACCAGGCGGCGCGCTCGCCCTTGCCGCCCGACGACGGATAGTTGCCCTCGACCTCGGCGATGCCGTCGACGGTGCGCAGCCCCGGCAGGTCGACCTCCTCGAACTCGACCCCGCGCTCGCGCAGTGTCGCCACGACGGCGTCAATATCGTCGACTTCGAATGCCATCTGGGTGTGCTCACCGGATGGCCGCCCCATCGTCTGGAACAGCGCGAACACGCCGTCGGCGGTTTGGTACTTGAGGCCTCCCGGCCGCTCCTCGACCGGGTCGAGCCCGAGCTTCTCCGAATAGAACGCTCGGGCCCGCTCCAGGTCGAGGGCGGGCAGGCGAGTGGCGACCTTGCTGTTGCGGAGCACGGTCGAGACAGCGGGCTCAGCCCAGGGCGACTTCGAGCACCTCGACCGCTGGGGCGAAGTAGAACGAGCCCGACGCCGGCGTCGAGTAGTCGGTGAGGGCGTCGCGCGCCTGGCCGTTCATCCCGTAGATCGCCTCCATGCGCTCCCGGAGCGGCGCCTGCTCCTTGCAGAAGCCCATGAAGTAGAGCCCGACCGTGCCGTCGTGGAAGGCATAGGGCGTGGAGCGGCGCACCATCTCGCCCCGCTTCGGCTTGGTGTCATCGGCGGTGTCGCCGGCGCGCAGCTCGACGTGGCTCAGATGCGACGTCGGGACCTGCTTGGCGAGGCGCTCGGACTTGTCCTTCGTGCGCCCGAACAAGTTCTGCTGGTCGTCGAGCGAGAGGCTGTTGAAGTAGTTCAGGTCGTGCACCCACCGCTGCGCGATGCAGAAAGAGCCACCAGCACCGGCCTGGCCGTCGGGCACGATGGCCTTCTCGTGCTGGTACTCGGGCTCCGGGTTCCCCGTGCCGTCGATGAAGCCCGTGAGGTCGAGGCTGTTGCGGTAGATGAACGTCGGCGTCTCGCGGGCCACGTTCATGTGGCCGGCGACGGCGGTGCGGAAGTTGAACTGCGTCTCCCAGCAGAGGTCCTTGTCCTCGGAGTGGATCCAGAGCAACAGCTCTTCCTGGGTGGCCTTGGCCACCTTGCCGTCAGGTGACTCGTAGCCGGGGTACGGCTGGAAGTCGTCGGGGATGTCGTCGGTGAGGTCGGCCAGGAGCGTGGGCCCGAACAAGAGACACACGTTGATGGCGGTGGTGACGCCGACCTCGCCGCCGGCGGCCCGGGCCGTCTTCATGGCCTGCTTGATGACACCCAGGTCGGCGCCCTCGGTGCGGCTGAAGTGCGTGTACCACTGATACTTCTCGAGATTGGTGAGGATCGCGTGCTGTGGGTTGGGCATATCGCCATTTCCTAGCGCGTCCGACGGGCCCTACACCACTGTGATCGGCGTCGCCGCCCTCCGCTGCGCTTCGGTCGGCTCCTACTCGCTTCGCTCGGCAATCGGTTCTCCCGGGGCCCGGCGGCGCACGGCAAAGCCGTGCGCCGCCGCGAACGCCTACCCCAATGGCCGGACGACCGCGACGACCTTGGTCCAGTCGATGGTGCTCACCCCGACACCGCCGTTGCCGGCGTGGAGCATGGACGTGGTGGACAGGAAGAGCCCGGCGTGGTCGGTGCGGGTGTTCAACCCGTCACCCGCCCCGGAGTAGTCGAACAGCACCACGTCGCCGACCTGGGCCGTGGCCCGATCGACCTTCGGCAGGTTGTCCAGCATGGCGTCGGTCCAGGCCGCCTCCGCCTTCACCAGGTCGACGCCCGCGTGCAGCCAGGCGGCCGTCACGAAGCCCGAGCAGTCGTAGACGATGGTGCCCACCGGGTACGTGTGGACGTTGCCGTGCATGTCGACCCGAGTGCACGGGTTGGACCCGTCGTCGCACTTCCACGGGGCGCCGTACTTCGAATCGCCGAACCGGAACGGGTTGATGGCGGCGTAGGGCGCGCCGACCTGGCTGTAGCCCCACTGGACCACGGCCTGGCCCGGCGTCGTGGCCGGCAGGTCGGGGGAGGAGAACGTGCCGTCGAGGTCCACCACGACGTGGGTCGTCACCGACGTGTAGATGCAGACGGTGCCGATGGGACTGGCCGGCACCACGGCGGCGTTGGCCACCGTTTCGGCCGCGCTGAAGTTCAGGTTCGACACCACGGGCCGGGCCGAGCCGCACGGGTACGCCGTCAGGTAGCCGCTCGTCCACGGCCCGGTGACCGTCAGGTTGAGGACGGCGACGCCCGACACCGCCACTGTCAGTTCGCTGCCCGCGGTCAGGAGCGTGCCTTCCGTCCGGGTGTCGGCGAGGCGGCGAGGCGGTTGCGCCGCGAAGCTGGCTTTGCCGGCCGGCCCGAACCACCCGTTGAGGTCGACGACGACGTGGCTCGTGGCCGACGTGTACACGCACACGGTGCCGTCGCCGGCGAGGGCCACGACGGCGGCGTCGGCCACCGTCTCACCCGCCCGGTAGTTCACGTTGGAGGCCACCGGCACCGGGGCGTCGCACGGGTACACGGTCAGGAAGCCGGCCCGATCGGGCTCGGTGGCCGTCACGTTGAGGGCGACGGCATGGGCCCCGGTGCCCGGCGCCGGGTCCAGCACGAGCGCCTGCCCGGCCCCGACCTTCTGGCCGCTCTGACGGGTGTCGGCGATGCGCGCGGGCGCCACGTTCATCAGCCGGTCGTCGCCGCTGCCGTACCAGCCGGCCAAGTCGACGAGCACGTGCGTGGCCACCGACACGTAGATGCAGATGTCACCGCCCGTTCCGACGGCCACGGTCGCCAGATTCGGGACGGTCGCGCCCGCCACGACGTTGACGTTCGACGCCACCGGGCGGGCCGCGCTGCAGGGGTAGGCCGTCACGAAGCCGGCGCCGTCGGCCTGAGTGGCAGTGAGCGTCACCACGACGGCGGCGGCACCGACGGGTACAGCGGCACCGACCAGCGCCAGGTCGAGCACGGCGCCGGCCGCCGGTTTGGCACCGTTGCGGGTGTCGAGGACGCGGGTCGGTGTGACGGCGTGGAGCGCCCCGGTATCCGCGCTGGCAGCGAGATCGCCCGCTACGGTCGTGCCGGCGTCGGGTGGCGCCGAGGTCGCGGGGGGAGCCCACGCGGCCAGGCTGGCGACGATCGCCGTCAGTCCGGCCAGCACCCGCCGGGGGGTCCGCACCCCTCGTTCGAGCCGCACGAGCGGGCCACTGTACGAGATGCCGCGCGCCCTGCCGCCAGCCGGAGCCCGATCCTGCGAATCGCCTGTGGGTCAGCTGTGAGCGGGGTGGAGCGCCGGGTCGAAGGGGCCGACGGTGACCTCGGCGTCGCGTAGCACCCGCAACACCCGGTTCTCCCGTCCGTAGAAGAGTGGGTAGAAGAAGAACTGGTCGAGCGGGAACCACAGCCCGAGCCACGCCAGCACGAAGCCGAAGTGGTCGGCGACCAGCCGCTTCACCTCGTCGTTCTCGTCGATCTGGGTCGCCCACGCCATGATCACCAGCCCCAACACGGCAAGGGCGAGCCCGGCTCGCAGCATCGCCGACACGCCGTCGAACCGGACCGCCCGGCGCTCGCGGCTGTTGTAGGCCATGCGGTGATCGCAGTAGCGGCGCAAGGTCCGACTCACCCGCTCGCTCTGGCCCGGCTCGACCTGGTCGGGCGGGAGCGAGATCTCGAGGCGCAGGGGCCGGCGCGAATGGCGGCCGCGCAAGGTGCTGATGCAGAAGTCGATCCCGGTGAGGAAGTTGCGGTACTCGGAGAACAGGTCGACGACCGGGAGCACGAACATGTCGTCCAGGCGCTGCAGGCGCAGCGTGATGACCTGGCGATCGTCGCCCTCCACGCCATCTGTCTTAGTGGCTGGCGCGGCGCGAAACGCGCACCCCGTCAGTTGATGAGGCGACCGCGGCCGGCCCAGTACGGCTCGCGCAGCTGGCGCTTCAGCACCTTGCCCGACGGGTTGCGTGGAAGTTCGACGAGGAAGTCGACCGAGGTCGGGCACTTGTAGTGCGCCAGTCGCTCACGGGTGAAGCCGATGAGTTCCACCGCCGTCACCTCGGCGCCGGCCCTCATCACGACGACTGCCTTCACCGTCTCGCCCCAGCGGTCGTCGGGCACGCCGATGACCGCCACGTCGGCGACGTCGGGATGCGCCGCCATGACGTTCTCGACTTCGATCGGGTACACGTTCTCGCCGCCCGACACGATCATGTCGTTCCGGCGGTCATAGAGGAACAAGTAGCCGTCAGGATCGAAGTAGGCGATGTCGCCCGTCTTGCACCAGCCGTCGGGTGTGACGGTGTCGGCCGTCTTCTCCGGCTGCTTCCAGTAGCCCTTCATGACGGTGGGCCCGCGCACCCAGACCTCGCCCGGCGTGCCCGGGGCACAGTCGTCGCCTGTCTCGGTGTCGACGACTCGGATCTCGGCCCACGGCGCCGGCAGACCGACCGAGCGCAGGAGATGGGCCCGGGGCCCACCGGGGTCGTGGTCGTCGGGTAACAGTCCGCAGATGTGGCCGGTGGTCTCCGTGAGACCGTAGGCCTGGCAGAAGTGGCAGCCCATCGTGCGCAGCGCCCGGACGAGCAGCGTTTCGGTGATGGGGGAGGCGCCGTACAACACCAACCGGAGCGACGAGAAGTCGGCGTCATCGGCGCCGGGTGCGTCGAGGACCATCTGGAGCACGGCCGGAACCAGCAGCACGTTGGTGACGCGGTGGGCGACGATGTCGTCGAGGATCTTGGTCGGCATCACCTCGCGGTGCAGCACGTTCTCGGCACCGTTGTAGAACGCCGCCAACGCCCAGCCGCTGCCGGCGATGTGGAACAGGGGCATGCACACGAGGTTCACCGAGTCGCTGTCGAACTCCCACGCCGACTGGGAAGCACCCTGCATCTCGGTGACCAGGTTGCGGTTGGTCGTCATCACGCCCTTGGGCAATCCGGTGGTGCCCGAGGTGTAGAGCTGGATGGCGACGTCGTCGGGCCCGCTCGGCTCGTGCGGGTCGTCGGCGTCGTGTTCGCGAGCCCACGCCTCGAACTCGTCCGTACTGAAGGTCCGCACGACGGTGGGTAGCTCGCGGCCGAGGTTGTCGAGCACGGGCAGGAACTCGGGCGCCACGACGAGGACACGGGCCTCGGCGTCGTCGACGATGTGGCCGATCTCGGGTGGGGCCAGGCGCCAGTTGACGGGAACCGTGACGGCGTTCAGCTTGGCGGCACCGAAGCACAGGTCGAAGAAGGCCGGGAGGTTCTTGCCGAGGTACGCCACCCTGTCCTGCGACCCCACCCCGAGCGTCCGCAGGCCCTGGGCGACCCGGCTCGACCGCTCGTCGAGCTCGGCGTAGGTGATCCGCTCGCCTTCGAACGTCAGCGCCGTCTGGCCCGACCGCTCCTTGGCGTGGTGCCTCACGATGTCGGCCATGCTGTCGATCGCCATCCCCAACCCCCGTAGGTCGCGCCCCGCCCAGACGGTATCCGCGCCGGCGCTACGCCGATGCCAGCGCCAGCCCGACGGCCGCCGCCCCGAGCCCGCCGATGACGCTCGCGACGACGTACCGTACGGCCTCGGGCGCCCGCCGTCGATCGACCAGCAGCAGGACCTCGAGGCTGAAGGTCGAGAAGGTGGTGAAGGCGCCGCAGAACCCCGTTCCGGCGATGAAACGGACGTCGCCCGTGAGACCGTGGTACAGGCCGAAGCCGGTGACGAGACCGAGGATGAACGAGCCCGCCACGTTCACGGCCAAGGTCCCTCGCGGCGTCCCCACCCAGCGGTCGACGACGTAGCGGGCGACGGCACCGGCCGCGCTGGCCACCAGGAAGGCGAGCCAGACGGGCGCGCTCATGCCCGGCGACCGGCGGCGGCGCCGAGCGCGACGGCGGCCAGACCCGCCACCAGCGTGACCGCGATGTAGGCGATGGCCAGGCCGACCCGGCCGTCCTTGGCGAGGACGTCGGCTTCGACGCTGAGGGTGGAGAAGGTGGTGTAGCCACCGAGCACGCCGGTGCCGAGGAGGGCACGCAGCAGCAGCGAGTGCGACCGGTGCGCCGTGAGAACGGCGACGAGCAATCCGATGGCGAAGGCGCCGGTGACGTTGACCGTGAGCGTGGCCCATGGGAATCCGCCGGCCGGCACCGTGATCAGCCGCGAGACGCCGTACCGGGCCGAAGCCCCCGCCATCCCGCCGACGGCGACGGCCGCCGGCACGGTCCAGGGGCGGTCGGTCATCGGGCGCCGGACGCTACCTTGGCTTCTCCATGTGCGGCCGATTCGTCTCCGCCTCCCCGCCGGACCAGATCGCGGCGTACTTCGACGCCACGCCGTCGGAGTCGCTGCTCGCGCCCAGCTACAACGTGGCGCCCACCAACGACATCTACGCCGTCGTGGAGGGCCCTGACGGCAAGCGCCGCCTCGAGGCGTTCCACTGGGGCCTCGTGCCCGTCTGGTCGAAGGACATCAAGACCGGCCTCAAGATGATCAACGCCAGGGCCGAGTCGGTGGCGACGAGCAACGCCTACAAGCGGGCCTTCCGCCAGCAGCGGTGCATCATCCCGGCCGACGGCTTCTTCGAGTGGCAGGCGCGGCCCGAGCGCAAGCGCAAGCAGCCCTACTTCATCCACCGCCTCGACGGCGAGCCACTCGCGTTCGCCGGCTTGTGGGAGACGTGGCGCGACAAGGCGGCGGGTCCGGACGCACCCTGGCTCCACTCGTGCACGATCATCACCACGACCGCGAACGACACCATGGCGCCGGTCCACAACCGGATGCCGGTGATCCTCCCGCCGTCGGCCTGGTCGGAGTGGCTGGCGCCCCACAACCACGACATGGCCCAGCTCGGTGGGCTGCTGGTGCCCGCGCCCAACGAGCTGCTCACGATGCACCCGGTGTCCACGGACGTGAACAACGTCCGCGACAAGGACGCCCACCTCATCGACGAGATCGACCCGGCCGAGCCCGACGAGCCGCAGCAGCCCACCCTCGAGACCTAGACCACCTCGGCGTGGCCCTGAGCCCGCAGCTCGGTCCGGAGCAGGTCGGCGGCGATGGTCAGCTCCTCCTGGGTGGCGTTGCCGGCCATGGCGAAGTTGAACTCACGGATCGACGTCGTCGGGATCACGTGCACGTGGAGATGGGGAATCTCGTAGCCGGCGACGATGAGGCCGACCCGGTCGCAGTCGAGGGCGCGCTTCTGGGCCTGGCCGATGATCTGGGCCACCCGGAACAGGTGGGCGTTCAGCTCCGGCGAGGCGTCGACCCAGTGGTCGATCTCGTCGATCGGCACCACGAGCGCATGCCCCGGATTGATGGGGTTGATCGAGAGGAACACCACGCACTGGTCGTCGCGCCAGACGAAGGTGCCGGGGATCTCGCCGTCGATGATCCGGGTGAAGAGGGTCGCCACGCCGGCGGACGGTAACGCACACGGTCACCCGGACTGATCCCGACCCGGTCACGGGTCCGTAGACTCCGGCTGTGGCCACCACCCGCACGGCCGACCGGGTGCTCACCGTCCCGAACGTCATCACCGTCGTGCGGCTGGCATGCATCCCGGTCTTCCTGTGGCTCTTGTTCGTCCAGGAGAACCGCCTCGCCGCCGGGATCCTCCTGGGCGCCCTCGGCGCGACCGACTGGGTCGACGGTTACATCGCCCGCCACTTCGACCAGGTGTCCGACCTCGGCAAGGTCCTCGACCCCACCGCCGACCGGCTCCTGTTCATCGTCTGCGTCGGCGCCATCATCATCGACGGGAGCGCGCCGCTCGTCTTCAGCATCCTGGTCGTCGTCCGGGAGGTGATCGTCGGTGTGTCCCTCGTCGTCCTCACCGCCTTCGGCATGAAGCGCTTCGACGTCTCGTGGTGGGGCAAGGCGGGCACGTTCGGCTTGATGGTGACGTTCCCGATCTTCCTGTTCGCGGCGGCGGGTGACGGGGCGTTCAACGACTTCTGCTGGGTCGTGGCGTGGCTCATCGGGGTCCCGTCGCTCATCCTCAGCTACTACGCCGCCTTCACCTACATCCCGGTCATGCGACGGGCCCTCGCCGAGGGCCGGGCGGCGCGGGTGGCATGAAGGCCGTCATCATGGCGGGCGGCGAGGGCACCCGCCTGCGCCCGCTCACCTCGAACGCCCCGAAGCCGATGCTGCCGGTGGCCGACCGCCCGATGATGCAGCACGTCCTGTACCTGCTGCGCCGGCACGGGTTCGACGAGATCGTCGTCACGGTCGCCTTCCTCGCCAACGCCATCAAGAACGAGTTCGGCGACGGTTCCGACTACGGCGTGAAGATCGTCTACGCCAACGAGCCCACGCCCCTCGGGACGGCCGGCTCGGTGCGCAACGCCATGGAGTTCCTCGACGAACGGTTCGTCGTGATCTCGGGCGACGTCATCACCGACGTCGACCTCACCAAGATCGTGGCGCTCCACGACGACCGCCAGGCCATGGCCACCATCGGCCTCGTCCAGGTCGACAACCCGCTCGACTTCGGCATCGTGATCACCCGCGACGACGGCACCATCGAGCGCTTCCTCGAGAAGCCCACGTGGGGCCAGGTGTTCAGCGACACCATCAACACCGGCATCTACGTGCTCGAACCGACCATCTTCGACTACATCGAGCCGGGTCGGTCCGTCGACTTCTCCAGCGATGTGTTCCCGCGCCTCCTCGCCGACGGCAAGCCGATGATCGGGGCCATCGCCGAGGGCTACTGGGAGGACGTGGGCACGCTCGAGGCCTACCTCAGCGCCCACAAGGACGTCCTCGACCAGCGCGTCGTGCTCGACATTCCCGGCTTCCGCATCTCCGACGGCGTGTGGCTCGGCGAGGGCGCCGAGGTGTCACCCGACGCGCAGGTGCTCGGCCCGGCCGTGATCGGTGCCGGCTGCAAGATCGAGGCCGGCGGCCGCATCGGCGAGTACGTCGTCCTCGGCTCGAACGTGCGCGTCCTCGCCGGCGCCGACCTCGAGCGAACCGTCGTGCACGACAACGCCTACATCGGGCCGGGCGCCCGGATCCGAGGCACGATCATCGGGCGGGCCAGCAACCTGCGCGCCAACGTCCGGTCCGAGGAGGGCGTGGTGCTCGGCGACGAGGTCTTCGTCGGCGACCACGCCGTGCTCAGCAACGACGTCAAGGTGTACCCCTTCAAGACGATCGAGGACGGCGCCGTCGTCAATTCGTCGATCATCTGGGAGAGCCGCGGCGCCCGCAGTCTGTTCGGCCGCATGGGCCTGAGCGGGCTGTCGAACGTCGACGTCACGCCGGAACTGGCGGCCAAGGTGGCGATGGCCTACGGCACCAGCCTGCGCAAGGGCACCACCGTGGTGACGTCGCGCGACTCGAGCCGGTCGGCGCGGATGCTGAAGCGGGCGATGATGTCGGGGCTCAACGCCTCCGGCGTGAACGTCTTCGACCTCGAGGTGGCATCGCTGCCGGTCACCCGCTTCCTCGTGCGGTCGCCCCGCGTCGTCGGCGGCCTGTCGGTCCGGTTGCAGCTCGACGATCCCGAGAGCGTCGTGGTGCGCTTCTTCGACGGCAGCGGCGCCGACATCTCCGAGGACGCCAAGCGCAAGGTCGAGCGCCTCTTCCAGCGGGAGGACTACCGCCGCGTCCTGCCGGAGGAGATCGGCGACATCTCCTTCCCGCCACGGGCGCTCGAGGACTACACCGTCGCGCTCGAGGCGACGGTCGACATCGACGCCATCTACCAGCACCGGTACAAGCTCGTCGTCGACCACGGCTTCGGCGCCACCTCGTTCGTGATGCCGAACGTCCTGGCCAAGCTGGGCGCCGACGTGCTGTCGGTGAACCCGTACGCGTCCACCGGCGGCATCATCAGCTTCGACGCGCAGGCCTCCTGCGAACGGGTGTCGAGCCTGGTCATCGCCTCGGGCGCCCATCTCGGCGCCGTCTTCGACCCTGACGGCGAGCGGCTCTACGTGGTCGACGACGAAGGGCACGTCCTCACCCATCACGAGCTCCTGCTGGCCTACGTCGAGCTCGTCTCCGGGCACCTGTTGGGCGATCGCATCGCCCTGCCGGTGACGGCCACGAGCCACGCCCGCCGGCTGGCCGAAGCCCACGGTGTGCACGTGCGGGAGACGAAGGTGTCGAGCGCGGCGCTCGCCGACGCCGCCACCGAGCCGGGCGTCGGCTTCGCCGCCGACGGTGAGGGCGGCTTCATCCTGCCCGGCTTCCTGCCCGCGTTCGACGCCGCCGCCGCCTTCGTCAAGCTCCTCGATCTCGCCGCCCGGGAGCGGCGCCAACTCTCGGATGTGAGGGAAGCACTGCCGAGAGTGCACATCGCCCGCGAGACCGTCGTGACGCCATGGGACCAGAAGGGCCTCGTGATGCGTTCGCTGGTCGAGCACGCGTCGCGCGAACTCGTGCTCGTCGACGGCGTGAAGGCCCTGTACGACGAGGGCTGGGTGCTCGCCCTCCCCGACCCGGAGGAGCCGGTGACCCAGGTCTGGGCCGAGGCGTCTTCGGACAGCGAGGCCCGCCGCCTGGCCCAGGAGTACGTGCGGCGGATCCGCCAGATGGTCCGCTGAGGGCCGTCACCTCGGCGTCTTTGGGGTGCCGACCGGGGAACTACTGTCGTTCGCCATGAGTGTGCCCGACGACCTCCGCTACTCGCCGGACCACGAATGGGCGCGGGTGGAGGATGGTCTCGTCCGCATCGGCATCACCGACTACGCGCAGGACGCCCTCGGCGACGTCGTGTTCGTGCAAGTGCCGGCGGTGGGCACGGATGTGAAGGCGGGGGAGCGCTTCAGCGAGGTGGAGTCGACCAAGTCGGTCTCCGACATCTACGCGCCGATCACCGGCACCATCGTGGAGGTCAACATCGATCTGGCCGACGAGCCGCAGCGGATCAACGAGGACCCGTACGGCGACGGTTGGATCTGCATCATCCGTCCATCCGACGCGTCTGAGATCGACGGACTGCTCGACGCGCCCGCATACCAGGCGCTCGTCGACGGTTGAGGGATCGAGGCGTGGCGTTCCTGTTCTGCAACAAGTGCGGGCATCGCAACCCGTCGAACTCCAACTTCTGCTCGTCGTGCGGCGCGCCGCTCGACGTCGTGCGGGAGGAGTCGACGATCACGTTCCACCCCGCCGACCCGTTGCAGGACTCGGCCACGTCCGAGGACGACGCCGTTGTCAGCTTGGCCGACCTGCCGTCGGGCGGGGGCGTGCTCGTGGTGCGGGCCGGCCCTCAGGCCGGACTGAAAGTCCTGCTCACGCAAGACCTCACGAAGCTCGGCCGCCATCCCGACAGTGACGTGTTCCTCGACGACATCACCGTCTCGCGGCGACACTGTGAGATCCAGCGGTCCAACGGCGCCTTCGTCGTGCGCGACGTCGGCTCGTTGAACGGCACCTACCTCAACCAGAAGCGGGTCGAGCAGGCCACGATCCACAACGGCGACGAGCTCCAGGTCGGCAAGTTCCGGTTGCTCTTCCTCGAAGGGCCGGACAACCGCTGATGGTGGACCAGCGCATGGAACGCCACGTACCGCCGGGTGATCGCTCGTACCTCTCGATCGGCGAGGTGCTCGCGCTCCTGCAGGACGAGTTCCCGGATGTCACGATCTCCAAGATCAGGTTCCTGGAGAGCCAGGGCCTCATCGATCCGGAACGCACCCCGTCGGGCTATCGCAAGTTCTACGACATCGACGTGGCGCGCCTGCGCTTCATCCTCCACGAGCAGAAGGAGCACTTCCTTCCGCTGAAGGTCATCAAGGACCGCCTCGACAGCGGCGAACTGCTGGGCGACGACAACGGCCGACTGGCCGGCGACGCCTCGACCGAACCGGCGCCGCCGAGCGCGCCCCGCGAGGCGCCGGCGACCGCCGCCACGGAGCCAGCCGAGCGACTGCCGGTGTGGATGGTGAAGCCGCCGCCCTCGTCGTCGAACCCCGCCAACGTGCGCGCCATGGCCAGCGGCGCCTCGTTCTCGTTCGAGGAGGTGGCGGCCAGCTCCGGCCTCACCGTCGACGCGCTGCGCGAGATCGAGCGCTTCGGCATCGTCACCGGCCGGCCCGCCGGGGGCATCACCGTCTACGACGATCACGCCGTCGTGGCGGCAC
>DASXAI010000165.1:0-4370 GCA_036406775.1 Acidimicrobiales bacterium | reverse complement strand
ACCGCACGGCGCTCGTCGTCGACGACCGGGAGACCACGTACGGCCAGCTCTACGCCCGGACGCAGCAGCTCGCCAATGCCCTCCTCGGCGTGGCAGTCAAGGGCGACCGGGTGGCCATCCTGGCCGAGAACATCCCCGAGTTCGTCGAGGCCTACTACGGCGTGCCGGCGGCCGGCATGGCGCTCATGTTCCTCAACTACCGCTTGAACCCGAAGGAATGGGCGTGGATCCTCAACAACGCCGAGGCCCGGGTCCTGTTGGTCGACCACGCCTACTTCGAGAAGATCGAGCCCGTTCTGGGCGACGTCGAGTCGATCCAGCACGTGATCGTGCTCGGCGGCGACGGGTCGCGCGGCCTGACGTCGTACGACGACTTCGTCGGTGCGGCCCAGGCGACGCCGCCGGCGGTGCAAGTGGCCGAGGACGACACGGCGTGGCTGATCTACACCAGCGGCACGACCGGCTTCCCGAAGGGCGCCATGCTGACCCACCGGAACCTCGTCACGGCGGCGGTCGAGTCGGTGATCGAGTACCAGCCGATGCCCGACGAGCGCGTGCTGATGGCGTTCCCGCTGTGCCACGTCGCCGGCTACGTCGTACCCGTCACCCAGCTGCGCGGCGGCCTCGTGACGCTCATGCGGGCCTACGAGCCCGAGCAGTGGATGCGCCTGGTCGACCGGCACCGGATCACGGGCGGCAGCCTGGCGCCCACGATGGTCAACTTTCTCCTGCAGCACCCGAAGATCCGTGAGTACGACCTGTCGAGCCTCACGGGCATCGGCTACGGCGCCGCCGCCATGCCGGTGGAGGTGTTGCGGGCCGCCATCGACCGGTTCGGACCCATCGTCTACTCCGGCTTCGGGATGACCGAGCTCGGCGGCAACGTCCTCACGTTCCCGAAGGAGGCCCATGTCCGGGCCATCCAGGGCGACGAGTACTTGCTCGCCTCGTGCGGCACGCCGATGTGCCTCGCCAACGTCAAGGTCTTCGACGACGAGATGAACGAGTGCCCGCCCGACGTCGTGGGCGAGATCGTGATCCAGTCCGACCAGGTTCTGAAGGGCTACTGGAACAACGAGGAGGGCACGAAGGCGGCCTTCGCCGGCGGCTGGTTCCACACCGGCGACATGGCCCGGCGCGACGCCGAGGGCTTCTTCTACATCGTCGACCGCAAGAAGGACATGATCCTCACCGGCGGCGAGAACGTGTACTCGCGTGAGGTCGAGGAGGTGCTCTACACCCACCCGGCCGTGTCGGAGGCGGCCGTGATCGGCCTGCCCGACCCCACATGGGGCGAGCGCGTCACGGCGGTGGTGGTGCTGCGTTCCGGGGCCGCCGCCACCGACAAGGAGATCATGGCGACGGCCCGCGACCGGCTCGCCGGCTTCAAGACGCCGAAGCAGGTCGTGTTCATCGACGAGCTGCCGAAGAACGTGAGCGGCAAGATCCTGAAGCGGGAGCTGCGCGACCGCCTGCGGGACGACGCCGGCACGTCGGCCTGAGGCCCGGCGATGGAGCTCAGCGACGTCTTCCGCCTCGACGGCAAGGTCGCCGTCGTCACCGGCGCCTCCTACGGCCTGGGCGTGCTGTTCGCCGACATCCTGGCGTCGGCGGGCGCCGACGTGGTGGTGACGGCCCGCAGCGCCGACAAGCTGGCCGAGACGGCCAAGCTCGTCGAGAACCTCGGCCGGCGCGCGCTGGCCGTACCGGCCGACGTGACCGTCTACGACGACTGCGAGCGCGTCCTCAACGAGACGATGGGCGAGCTGGGCCGGGTCGACATCCTCGTCAACAACGCCGGATGGGCCGACGACCGCCTCATCCGCACCGAGCGGTCCGAGCCCGAGATGTTCGAGAAGATGGTGAAGACCGATCTGGTCGGGCTCTTCTACATGACCCGGGCGGCGGCGCCCCACATGCTGCGCGGTGGCGGGGGCAGCATCATCAATCTGTCGTCGATCTTCGGCATGGCCGGATCCGAGAACCGCACCGCCGGCTACTTCGCGGCGAAGGGTGGGGTGAACCAGCTCACCAAGCTGCTGGCGTGCGAGTGGGGCGACCGCAACGTCCGCGTCAACGCCTTGGCGCCCAACTTCTTCATGTCCGAGATGACGCGGCACCTGCTCGAGGACTCGGGCATGGCCGACTGGATGCGCAGCCGCACGCCGATGCGGCGCCTCGGCGAGCTCCACGAGCTGGTCGGGCCGTTCCTTTTCCTCGCCAGCGACGCCTCGAGCTTCGTCACCGGCACCGTGCTCACCGTCGACGGCGGCTGGAGCGCCAGCGGCGGCTACGCCCAGCTGCCCCAGCCGTGGGACGACTGGAGCGGGGAGCTCTCGACGCCCATCATGCCGGCGGACTGAGGGCCAGCCTGCGCCATGACCACCATCCAGACTGTGCGGGGCGCCGTCGACACGGGCGATCTCGGCCGGGTGCTCATGCACGAACATGTGTTCGTCATCACACCGGAGATCCAGGACAACTACCCGGACTTCGACGAGGACGCCGAGGTGGCCAACGCCGTCGCCCGGCTGAACGAGCTGAAGGCCAACGGCATCGACACCATCGTCGACCTCACGGTGATCGGGTTGGGCCGATACGTCCCACGCATCCAGCGCGTGAACGCCGAGACCGACATCAACATCGTCGCCGCCACCGGCCTCTACACCTACAACGAAGTGCCGCACCACTTCCACTACCGCGGGCCAGGCACCGTGTTCGGCGGGCCGGAGACCATGGTCGACATGTTCGTGCGGGACATCGAGGACGGCATCGCCACCACCGGCGTGAAGGCGGGCATCCTCAAGTGCGCCACCGACGTGCAGGGGGTGACGAAGGGTGTCGAGCGGGTGCTGCGGGCCGTCGCCCAGGCCCACCGCGCCACGGGCGTCCCGATCTCGACCCATACCCATGCGCTCACCAAGCGGGGGCTGGAGCAGCAGGACGTGTTCGAGTCGGAGGGCGTCGACCTGACGCGTGTGGTGATCGGCCACAGCGGCGACACCACCGACGTCGAGTACCTCGAAGCCGTCATGGCGCGGGGCTCGTACATCGGGATGGACCGATTCGGCATCGACGTGATCCTGCCGTTCGACGAGCGCGTGCAGATCGTCGCCGACCTCTGCGCGCGGGGCCACGCCGACCAGATGGTGCTGTCGCACGACGCCGCCTGCCACAACGACTGGTTGCCAGACGACGCCTACGAGCGGATGCCGCGCTGGCACTACCTCCACATCACCAAGGATGTGATCCCGGCGCTCCGCGACCGGGGCGTCACCGCCGACCAGATCGACCAGATGCTCATCCACAACCCGAAGAAGATCTTCGACCAACCGAAGGGGACCTACTGATGGAAGACTTCCGAGCCCTGGGCAAGCGGCTGTCCAACTGGGGACGGTGGGGGGCCGAGGACGAGCGGGGCACCGTCAACTTCATCACGCCGGACAAGCTCGTCACGGCTGGCTCGTTGATCAAGCAGGGCAAGGTCTTCGACCTCGGCATCCCGTTCGACGACGCCGGCCCCCAGCCCGGCGGCGGCCGCATCAATCCGGTCCACCTCATGAGCCAGACCGGCGACACCCAGATCTTCCCGGGCGGCTTCAAGTACGCCGACGACTACATCTTCATGCCGCTGCAGGGCGCCACTCAATGGGACTCGCTCGCCCACGTCTACTACGACGACCAGCTGTACAACGGGTTCCCCGTCAGCGAGGTCACGGTGGTGGGCGCCACGCGCGACAGCATCGACAAGCAGGCCAAGGGGATCGCCGGCCGCGGCGTCCTGCTCGACATCGCCAAGCTCAAGGGCGTCGAGTGGCTCGACCTCGGCTACGCCATCACGCCCACCGACCTCGAAGCGGCCGAGGCCGCCCAAGGCGTGACGGTGGGCAGCGGCGACGTGCTCCTGTTCCGGACGGGCTGGCGCCGGCAGTTCCTCACGAAGCAGTCGCCGCAGGAGTTCATGGCGGGTGAGCCCGGTATCGGTCAGGACTGTTGCGAATGGCTCCACGACCGCGAGGTCGCCGCCATCGTCTCGGACAACTGGGCCATCGAGGTGCTGCCCGGCGAGAATCCCGAGGCCGTCTTCAACGTCCACTGCGTCCTCATCCGGGACATGGGGATGTCGCTGGGCGAGATCCTCGACCTCGAGGAGCTGGCGGCCGACTGCGCCGCCGACGGCGTCTGGGAATTCTTCTTCTGCGCCCCGCCGCTCAAGGTCACCAAGGCCGTCGGCTCGCCCATCAACCCGCTGGCCATCAAGTAGGGGGTCAGAGGAAGAAGCCGGCCACGTCCACCACCAGTTGGACGGGCGTGCTGGCCGCCAAGTGGACGCGCCCGGCACCGTCGGGCCGGACGACGGCGGCGTTGGG
>DASXAI010000164.1:0-1599 GCA_036406775.1 Acidimicrobiales bacterium | reverse complement strand
GCCCTGGTCGTAGATGCCGAGGTCGAAGCCGAACGTCCCGTACTGGTCGTGGCGGATCTGGGGCAGCCGGATGAACGTGATGATCCAGGCCAGGAGGAGGACACCCAGGGTCAGCTCGGGCGGCCCCACCCGGCCCAGCACGGCCTGGGCCCGATCGCGAGCCGCCGGCGCCGCCGACCGCTGGTCGACGGCGGTCACGTCCGTCCCGACCGCTCGCAGCTCGGCGGCGCCGTCACCCTCCACCCAGCGAGTTTCGCGCGGCGGGCCGGTCGGCCCTCGGGCGCCCCCCGTCTCCTACGATCCGGCCCGCCGTGACCGTCTCGTCCCCCGTTGCCCCTGCTGCCGACGCCGAGCGCCGCCGGCCGGACCCCTTTGGCTGGCAGCTCGCGGTCGTCGTCGGCGTGGCGCTGATCGTGCGCATCGGGTACGTGCTCGTCGTCGTCGCCGGCGACGCGCCCGTCGGCGACGCCGCGAACTACGTCCGACTCGGCCACGGACTTGCCCATGGCGACGGCTACGTCCGGGCCGACCTGCTGGCGGCGGGACGGCACGTCCCGACGGCCGAATTCCCGCCGCTGTGGCCGGCGCTGCTCTCGGTGCCCGAGCGCCTCGGCATCACGTCGCCCACGGGCCTGCGGATCGTGGGGGCCCTGATCGGCGCCGGCACCGTGGCCGTCATCGGGCTCCTCGGCCGGCGGGTGGCCACGCCGGCGGTCGGGCTCGTCGCCGCCGGGATCGCCGCCGTCAGCCCGTACCTGGTGTCCTTCGACGGGTCGCTCCAGGCCGAGGGCCTCTACGTCCTGCTGGTGGTGACTGTTCTGCTCCTCATGGCCGTGGGGATCACGGATGCCACGGCGCGCTGGCGGTGGTGGGTCGCCGCCGGCTTCGCCCTGGGGCTCGCGGCGCTGACCCGCACCGAGGCGCTGCTCCTGCTGCCGATCGTCGTCGTGCCGGTGGCCAAGCGCGGCGTCGACGCCGCCATCTGGTGGCGGCGCGTGGGCGTGGTGTGCATCGGGGTCGCGGTGCTGCTCGGGGCGTGGACGGTCCGCAACGCCGTGCGTCTCCACGTGTTCCAACCGCTCACCAACAACAGCGGCACCCTCGTGGCCGGCGCCAACTGCGACCGCGTGTACGGCGGCTACCAACTCGGCGTGTGGCGCCTCGACTGCGCCCTCGCCACCGACGTGACGGGGCTGTCGGAGACGGAGGCGGCGGCGCGCTACCGACGGGCCGGGCTCGACTTCGCCCGCGACCACGCGTCGCGCGTCCCCGTCGTCGTCGCCACCCGGGTCGCCCGGACGTGGGGGGCGTGGAACCCGTCGCGCCAGACCGACTACGAGAGCCTCGAGGGCCGGCCCAAACCGTGGATCAACGCCGCCTGGGTCGTGGGCTGGCTCGTCGTGGCGCTGGCGGCCGCCGGCACCGTGATCCAGGGCCGACGCCGACGACCGGTGTGGCTCCTGGTAGGACCAGTGGTGGTGGCGACGATCACGGCGGCGTTCGGCTACGGCAACTCCCGGTTCCGGATGGTGGCCGAGCCCGGTCTCCTCGTGCTGGCCGCCGTGGCGCTCGTGGCTCTCGTCCACCGGCTCGTGCCAG
>DASXAI010000163.1:0-5537 GCA_036406775.1 Acidimicrobiales bacterium | reverse complement strand
GCCGTCAGGCCCTGGAACGCCGCCGCCACGAGCGTGTCGCGCTGCTCGGCGGGGAGCGATCGGACCGCCTCGGCCACCACGACGTGATCGTCGCGAGGGCCTTCGATGTCTTGGTCGCCCGGCACGTCGCCGATCTGGTCGAGCGGCTGGCTCGGCAGGTGCTGCTGGCGTCGTCCCCGCGCCCGGACCTGGTCGAGGGCGGCGTTGCGGGCGATCGTGAGGAGCCACGTCGCGGCCGATCCCCGTCGAGGGTCGAAGCTGGCGGCGTAGCGCCACGCCCGCAGGAAGGCGTCCTGCGCCGCCTCCTCCGCGGCGGAGCGGTCGTGGGTGATGGACAGGGCCAAGCCGAACACGCGCGCTTGGAAACGGCGGACGAAGACCCGCGCCACATCCACATCGCCCACGGCCAGCCCGGCCACGAGGGCTTCGTCGGATGCGTCCCACACACCTGGATGTACTGCCGATCACCCGCCAGCGGATGCCTCTGGCGGAGAGATCCTTTCGGCGTCGGGCGGCGGTAGTACCCCACGATGCAGCAACACCACACCTTCTCTCCGCTGGTGGCGGCGCCCGGCGCGACGGCCCGCGACGCCGATCGCCGGCACGCGGGGTGGACCTGGCTCGTCCTCCGATTCCTCGGTGCACTGGCCGTGCTCGGTGTCGGAGCGGTCCACCTCGAGGCCTACACCGGCCCATATTCGGCCATTCCGACGATCGGCACGCTGTTCGTCTTGAACTTCGTCGCCGCCACGGTGATCGGCTTGGTCCTGTTGGCGCCGCTGGAGCACGTCGCCGGCGCCTGGGGGGGCGCGGCCGTCGCCCTCGTGACGGCGGCCGGCATGGCTCTTGCCGGTGTGTCGTATGTCATGCTCTTCATCAGCGAGCGCATGCCGCTCTTCGGCTTTCAGGAGCCGGGCTACGACCCCGCCGCCATCTCGGCGTCGCGCTGGCTCGAACTGGCCGCCTTCGCCCTGCTCGGCATCTCTCTACTGCTGCGGTTCGCCTCGAGGTCGCCGGCGCGCCGTTGGTAGCGAACGTTCTACTCAACGAGGAGAAGACAATCATGAAACGACTACTCGGTTCGATGGCAGTGACAGGGCTCGCGCTCGCCTTGGCGGCGTGCGGCTCGAGCGGAGGCTCGTCGTCGAGCGGCGCCCAACCCGGCCCATCCTCCACGGTGTCGGTGGAGAGCGTCGGCGGCGTGTCCAACGTGTTGGTGGACGCGGCGGGAAAGCCGCTCTATACGCCCGACGAAGAGGCTGACGGCATGATCCACTGCACCGGCGCGTGCACATCGTTCTGGACACCCCTGGCGCCGGGTGCCAGCACGCCGAACGCCAACGGGCTCACCTTCGCGGTGATCTCCCGACCGGACGGGTCCCAGCAGGTCACCGCGGACGGGAAGCCGCTCTACACGTTCACCGAGGACTCGGCCGGACAGCTCAAGGGCAACGGGTTCACCGACGACTTCAACGGCCAGCACTTCACGTGGCACGTCGTCGTGGCCGGCGGCGGCGCCGCACCGACCGCGCCCGCTAGCAACTCGAGTGGTGGCGGCTACGGCTACTGATGGCGGAGTCTGACCACGGCGGTCACGCGGCGGCGGGCGTCATGGCGAGGTGCTCGTGGACCGACCGCACGGCGGCCGAGCCCTCGCCGACCGCCGCCGCGACCCGCTTGGTCGACCCGGAGCGCAGATCACCCACGGCGAACAGCCCCGGCCGGCTCGTCTCGTAGGGCAGTGGGCCCCGACCCATCGCCGTCCACGCCTCACCCAACGGGGTCTGGTCCAGCGCCCGATCGGTGAGCACGAACCCGTGCTCGTCGACGGCGACGCCCGTGAGCCACGAGCTGTTCGGTTCGGCGCCGATGAACGAGAACAGCGCCGTGCAGTCGACGTCGAGATCGCCGTCGGGGGTGGCGAACGTCGCCCGCTGGAGCGTCGGCTCGCCGGCGAGCGCTTTCACGGTGGTGCCGACTCGCACTTGGACGTGAGGGTGGCTCTCGATGCGGTCGACCAGGTACTTCGACATGGTGGCGTCGAGCGGACGCCGCACCACGACGCACACCGACGACGCCTTCTCGGCGAGGAACATGGCGGCCTGGCCCGCGGAGTTGCCGCCGCCCACGACGACGACGGGCGCGCCGGCGCACTGCCGGGCCTCGAGCTCGGTGGCGGCGTAGTAGACGCCGGCCATCTCGTAGTGCTCGAGGTTGGCGATGGGCAGCTTGCGGTAGTGCGCGCCGGTGGCGGCGACGAGGGCGCGGCCGGCGACCTGCGTGCCGTCGGACAGGCTGGCGACGAGGTGGCCGGCGACCTCGTCGAGCGACGCGACGGCGCACGGGCTCGTGATGACGGCGCCGAACTTCTGGGCCTGGATCGACGCCCGTGACGCCAGGTCCTGCCCGGAGATGCCGGTGGGGAAGCCGAGATAGTTCTCGATCCGCGAACTGGTGGCCGCTTGCCCGCCGACCGCAACCGAGTCGACGGTGAGGGTGCGCAGGCCTTCGGACGCGCCGTAGACCGACGCCGCCAGGCCCGCCGGCCCGGCGCCGACCACCACGAGGTCGTAGCAGCGGTCCGGCAGGGCGTCGGCGGTGAGGCCGAGTTCGAACGCCACATCGCCGGGGGTCGCCCGCCGCAGCAGCCCGCGTTGGGTGATGACGATGGGTAGATCGGCGGCGGTGACGTTGAGGCCCTCGAGGAGGGCGGCCACGTCGGCTTCGTCATCGGCGTCGATCCATTGGTGGGGGAGACGGTTGCGAGCGGCGTACTCGCGCAGGGCCATCGATGCCGGCGTGAACTCGGACCCGATGATCCGCAAGGTGTCGGCCGCCGCCGAGAGCAGCAGGATGCGCCGGGCGAGGAAGGCCTGCAGCACCGTGTCGCTCAGCCGCACGTCGGTGAGCACACGCGAACGGAACACCTCGGCGGGCACGACGACGACCTCGCCGGGCTCGATGACGCGCGCCATGAGGTACGGCCGCTGGCGCGTCACGAGGCTGACCTCGCCCAGGAACCGTCGGGCGCCGTGGCGGATGATGACGTGATCGTGCGGGCCGAGGATCTCCACCAACCCGCTCAGCACGACGATCCAGTCGTAGTGATCGTCGGCCGGCGAGAACAGGACTTCGCCGGCGTGGATCGCCCGGCGCTCGCCGAGTTGCTGCACGATGGCCATCTGCTCGTCGTCGAGATCGGGGAACGCGACGGGATCGGTCGGCAGGTCGCTCACGGGCGGCGACCGTAGCGCGCCCCCGAGCCTCCTCCACCGGGCTCCCCACCCCCTCGATGTGACGGAAATGCACCCCTGAGGTGCAAAACCGTCACGTCGGCGCTTGGGCGAGGGCGTCGTCGAGCCAGGCCCGCAGTACGTGCTCGGGCGCGGCGCCGGTCTGGCGCGCCACCACGGCACCGCGGTTCAAGACGAGCAGCGTCGGGATGCCCTGGACGCCGTAGCGCTGCGAGACCCGCGGCGACTCGTCGACGTTGACCTTCACCAGCTTGACCCGCCCGGCGTGCGACCGGGCCAGCGCCTCGAGCGCCGGGCTCACCATGCGGCACGGCCCGCACCACGGCGCCCACAGGTCCACGAGCACCGGCAGCGGCCCCTGCTCGGCGACGGCCGCATACGTGGTGTCGTCGGCCTCGGCGACCCACGGCAACGGGTTGTGGCAGTTGCCGCAGCGCGGCACCCCCCGGGCCGCGACGGGAATCCGGTTCTTGCGCCCGCAGGCCGGGCACTCCACCACGGTGGCTTCGTTCATCGGCACCCGGACACTATGCCGGTGCTCAGGACCTCGGCGGCGCGATCGGCGTCGCGCTCGTCGTTGTAGAGGTGGAAGGAGAGGCGCGCTGCTCCGGCCCGGGTGCTGGCGCGAATGCCGGCCGCCTCCAGGCGCGCCGCCGCGCCGGGTGACTCGACACGCACGATGGCCGAACGTCCGGCCGCCAGACCCAGGTGGCGGCGGACGCGGTCGGCCAGACCGACGTTGTGGGCGTGGATGGCTTCCACTCCCACTCGTCCGAGGAGCTGCAGCGCCGACACGGCGCCGACCCAACAGAACCAGGCCGGAGAGACGTCGAGACGGCGAGCGCTGGTCGCCAGGCGCAGCGGTCCGCCGTAGATCGACGACCAGACGTCGGCGCCCGCGTACCACCCGGCCGCGTGGGGCGTGACGTGGTCGAGGATCGCGGGTCCGACGGTCATGAAGGCGATACCTCGTGGAGACAGCAGCCACTTGTAGGCCGAGCACACGGTGACGTCGAATCGCGACGCCTCGATCGGCAGCCACCCGCAGGCCTGCGTGATGTCGATCAACGTGTAGGCGCCGTGGTGGTGAGCGGCGGCGGCGATGGCGTCGAGGTCGGCCAGTGCACCCGTGGCCGACTGCACCGCACTGCACGCCACGAGGGTGGTGCGAGCATCGACGGCGTCGGCGACGCGGTCGAGCGGGACACTGACGATCTCCACGCCTCGGCTGCGGTGGACGAGGAACGGGAACAGCACCGACGTGAAGTCACCGTCGACCACGACGACCCGTGACCGGTCGGGGAGCGAGGACGCGACCAGGCCGACCAGGACCGAGCCCTGGCTGCCGATGGCTACGTCGGCGTCGGCCACGCCGACGAGCCGTGCGAAGGCGGCGCGGCCGGCCGCGACCACGGGGTCGTAGTCCTGGGGCCGAGTCTCGCCCCGCTGCCACTCCTCCAAGGCCCGGCGCATCGCCGTGACCGTCGACGCCGGCGGTACACCGACCGAGGCCGTGTCGAGGTAGCCCGGTGGGGCGGCGAACTCGAGGCGGGCGTCGTCGATGTCGAGGTCCACGTGACCCATCCTGCCCGGGCCGGGTAGCGCCGCGGCATCCGTTCTGTCACCATCGGCGCCGAGAGTGAGACTCACAGAGGAGGACGTACGTGCCCACGGCCGAACAGGACCGGTTGGAAGCGGCCCGCGGCGGCGTGCCGTGGCGGCGGTGGGGGCCCTACATCAGCGAGCGCCAGTGGGGCACGGTGCGGGAGGACTACAGCGACAACGGCGACGCCTGGAGCTACTTCAGCCACGACCAGGCTCGCTCGCGTGCCTACAAGTGGGGCGAGGACGCCATCGCCGGGCTGTGCGACGACCATCAGCACCTGTGCTTCGGTCTCGCCCTGTGGAACGGTTCCGACCCGATCCTCAAGGAGCGGATGTTCGGCCTCACCAACGCCGAGGGCAACCACGGCGAAGACGTGAAGGAGTACTACTTCTACCTCGACGCCACGCCGACGAGCTCCTATCTGCTCCACCGCTACCGCTACCCGCTCGTCGAGTACCCGTACTCGGATCTGGTGTCGACCAATCGCAGGCGGGGCCGGCTCGACATGGAGTACGAACTGCTCGACACCGGTGTGTTCGACGGCGACCGCTACGTCGACGTCGACACGGAGTACGCCAAGGCCGAGCCCGACGACATCCACGTTCGCATCACCCTCACCAACCGCAGCGGCGAGGCGGCCACCGTCCACCTGCTGCCGACGTTGTGGTTCCGCAACA
>DASXAI010000162.1:0-1928 GCA_036406775.1 Acidimicrobiales bacterium | reverse complement strand
GGCGGCCCGGCCGGCCTCGCGGCGGCGGTGTACGGCGCGTCGGAGGGACTGCAGACGGTCGTCGTGGAGCGAGAGGCGCCGGGTGGGCAGGCGGGCCAGAGCGCGGCGATCGAGAACTACCTCGGCTTTCCCCGTGGTCTCTCCGGCGCCGATTTGACGCACCGCGCCGTGGCCCAGGCCAAGCGCTTCGGCGCCGAGATGGTGCTCGCCCGAGACGCCGTGGGCCTCGAGCGGCGCGGGCCCGTCCGTGCGGTGCGCCTCGGCGGTGGCGCCGAGATCGAGGCCCGCACCGTCCTCATCGCCACCGGCGTGTCGTACCGGCTCCTCACGGCGCCCGGCATCGAGGAGTTCACGGGCCGCGGCGTGTACTACGGCGCCACGGCCAGCGAGGCCCAGGCCTGTGAGGGCGATGACGTCTACGTGGTGGGCGCGGCCAACTCGGCCGGCCAGGCCGTCCTGAACATCGCGCGCTTCGCCCGCCGGGTGGTCATGGTGGTCCGGGCCGACGCCCTCGAGAAGTCGATGTCGCGGTACCTCGTGGAGCGGATCCGCAGCGCGCCGAACGTGGAGGTGCGACTCCAGAGCGAAGTGGTGGCCGGTCGGGGCGACGGCCACCTCGAGGACATCACGGTGGCCGATCGCGCCGCCGGCACCAAGGAGGATGTGGCCACCAACTGGCTGTTCGTGTTCATCGGCGCGTCGCCTCGCACCGACTGGCTCGGCACCGACGTCTCGCGTGACGAGCGCGGCTTCGTCATCACCGGCGCCGACCTCCAGGGCCAGCGCAACGGTGCGCGCTGGCCCCTCGCCCGCGTTCCCTTCGTCCTGGAGACGAGCGTCCCCGGCGTGTTCGCCGCCGGTGACGTGCGGCTCGAGTCGATGAAGCGGGTAGCGTCGGCCGTCGGCGAAGGAGCGATTTCTGTGTACCTCGTCCACCGCTACCTCGAGACGATCTGATGGACATCGACGACCTCCGCGGTCTGTTCGTCCTCGAGGGACTCACCGACGATCAGTTGCACGAGCTGCTCACGGTCGGCGGCGAGGTGCTCTTCGCCACCGGCGACGAGCTGTTCCACGAAGGTGAGCCGGCCACGTCCTGGTGGGTGTTGCTCGACGGCCGCGTCGATCTGGTGCGCCAGGCCGGACGCGAGGAGCCGGTCGTCATGATGACGATGGACCGCCCGGGGCTGTGGGCCGGTGGCTTCCACGCCTGGGACGCCACCAGCAGCTACCTGGCGACGGCGCGGGCGGCCGGCGCGGGGCGGATGTTCTGCGTGCCGTCGGCGGCACTGGGCGAGGTGACCCGAGCCTGGTTCCCCTTCGCCGTGCACCTGATCGAGGGGTTCTTCCAGACGGTCCGCCGGATGGACACCCTCTCACGCCAGCGCGAATCGCTCATCGCCCTCGGGACGTTGGCGGCCGGACTGGCTCACGAGATCAACAATCCGGCGTCGGCCAGCGCCCGGGCCGTCGACGCCCTTCAGGACACGTGCAACGACCTCCTCCACTCGCACGTCGAGCTGGCCGAGCGCTCGTTGCCGGCCGACCGCTTCGTGCGCCTCGACGCGCTCCGCCAGGAGATCGACGTGTCACCGACGGCAACCGCCGATCCGCTGGCCGCCGCGGATCGCGAGGAGACGTTGTCGACGTGGCTCGACGCCCACGGTGTCCGCGATGCGTGGCGGATCGCCCCACCACTGGCCGCCGCGGGCGTCGAGGTCGACTGGCTCGAGCGGGCCGCCGACGTGCTCGAGGGCGACACCCTGGAGCCGGGTCTGGCCTGGGTGGCCGGCATCGTGTCGACGCAGGCCCTGCTGTCGGAGGTCAAGGAGTCGACAGGTCGCATCTCGGCCCTCGTCGACGCGGTTCGGTCGTACTCTCAGCTCGACCGGGCCTCGTTCCAGCTGATCGACGTCACCGAAGGCATC
>DASXAI010000161.1:0-2710 GCA_036406775.1 Acidimicrobiales bacterium | reverse complement strand
GTGCCGTCCGCCCGCAGCTGGGGATCGGCTGATCGCAGCGAGGATCGGTCGGTGCTGGTGAAGGCCGGATGGTCGAGCAGCGCCGCGATGTGGTGCGGATACAACACGGCGCGCGACGGCCGTTCCCGCTCGATCAGCCCGAGCACGTCGCCGGCCTCGAACCGGTGGGTGCACAGCTGCACGCCGCCGGCGTCGAGCACCGGGAACAGGCTCATGGTGAGGCCGCCCACCCAGAAGAACGGCGAGGCGATGTACGACCGCACGCCCGGCTCGAGTTCGAACATCGCTCGCAGGTAGTGCGTCTTGGTCATCACGGCGCCGTGCGTGTGCGGCACGCCCTTGGGCGTCGCGGTCGAGCCGGACGTGTAGATCATGAGGGCCGGGTCGCCAGGGTCGATGTCACCGGCGACGGCGTCGAGGACGCCCCCGTCCTCGGTGATGTCAGCGTCCTTCAGGTCCACAGCCCACGCCGGGACGGACCCGTCCGACTCCGTCACACCGATCCACCGGAGGAAGGGCGCGTCATCGAGACGGAGCGCACGCCCAGTGCCGCGGGCGAGGCCCGGAAACGCCGTCGCCACCTCGGCCAGTTGGTCGCGCCCGACGAAGGAGCCGTGGACCACGAGCCCGTGGAGATCGGCGTGCCGAACGACGTACGCGAGCTCGGCCGGGGTGAAGAACGTCGAGAGTGGGACGGCGACGGCGCCCAGCCGCGTCACCGCCGAGAACACACTGAGCCAGGTGGGCCCGTTTCCCAGCAGCAGCCCGACCCGCGCCCCCTTGCCGACGCCGAGGGCGATGAAGCGCGCCGCCCACTGGCGAGCCTCGGCGTCCAAGGCGCGGTAGCTCAGGCGACGGCCCTCGCCGACGATCGCCTCGTCGTCGCCGTACTCGGCACTCAGCGCCGGGAACCACGCCGCCAGCGTGGGAGCCGTCTGCGGTTGCGTGGCGAGATCAGCTCGCAAGCAGCCCGGCCAAGTTGTCACGCATGATCTTGCGTACGGCTCCTTCGTCGAAGGCCGTGAGCGCCTTGGCGAACTGTGTCGGCTCCGGCAGGCCGTCGGAGTGCGGGAAGTCGGAGCCGGCCAGGATGCGGTCGACGGGAACGAGATCGGCCAACTGCTCGACCGGCTCCTCCCAGTACGGCACGACCCACACGCTGCGCTGGAACGCCTCGATCGGGTCCTCGGGGAACGAGGCCGGATACCGCGAATATTCGACCTCGAACCGCTTCATCACCCACGGCACCCAGTCGGACCCGTTCTCGACCGACAGCAGCCGCAGCCCCCGGTGGCGCGTGACTGCCCCCTGCACCACCATGGCGGCGAAGAAGTCCATCGTGGCCCGGGCGTGGGTGATGATCCGCCCGAGCGGGCCTTGCGGCGCGTGAGGCCGGAACTCGTACACACCGGTCCAGTCGCCGGCGTAGCGGTGGTAGCCGTCGGCCGAGAGGTGGCCGCACACCAGCACACCCGCGTCACGGCAGCGAGCCCAGAACGGATCGAACATGACGTCGGCGGGCGAGCGCCATCCCATCCGGGTCGGGACGGGCGAGGGCCGGACCATCAGGGCGCGAGCACCCCGCTCCAGCACCCAGTCGAGCATCCGCACGGCCTCGTCCACGTCGGCCAGCGAGACCACGGGCGTGGCGAAGAGCCGGCCGGCATGGGCGAAGCCCCACTCTTCGTCGAGCCAGCGGTTGAACGACCACAGGAGGTCCATGGTGAGGTCGACGTCGTTCGCTGTTGCTTCCTCCAAGCCCGACACGAGCGTCGGGAACAGCAGCGCCGCCTCGACGTCCTGCTCGTCGAGGCGGGCCAGGCGAGCGTCCCGGTGCTGGTACTCGGGCCGGTCGGCCAGCCGCTCGAACGTGTACGCCGACTCCTTGGCCGCCAGCATCGTGGTGTCGCCCTTGAACACGTCGAGCAGGCACCCCGCCACCGCAATGGGGTCGAAGGTGGGATTCGGCAAGTAGTTCCACCACCGCCCGTTCACGATGATCTGGCGGTGTCCGCGCTCGTCGGTGGTCCAGAAGAAGTCACCCCGACGGTGCGCCGGCAGATGCCGCGTGAACGCATCGGCGGCCTCGTACAAATGGTTGTCGGCATCGAACATCCGGTACGGCAACGTCACGCCTCCAGTGTCGTCCCGGGGCCGGGGCCGCGTCGAACTCACCGGCCGGCGGCGGCGTGCTCAGGCCGCGTCGGATTGGCTTCGTGGTCGCTCTCGGAGCGTGAGCCGTCGATCACCCGATGCCACGAGGTCGTGCGTGGCCGACCGCTGATGCGTCAGCGTGTGGTGGTGCCAGCAGATCAGTGCCAACCGGTCGAGGTCGGTGCGGCCGGCGTCGCGAGCCCAGAAGTCGAGATGATGCACCTCGCATGCCCACGACGGCGCGTCACATCCGTCGTACCGGCAGTGCCGGTCGCGGTGGATCACGGCCCGGCACTGTGCCGGTGACGGCACCCGGGTCTTGCGGCCGACGTCGAGCGGCATCGACTCGGGGTCGGTGACGAGCCGCGTGATCCCGGCGTCGCACGCCAGTCGCCGCGCCGAGTCACCGCTGACGTATGCGCCCGAGTCGAGACGGGCCGTGCCGCCACTGGCGGCGGCCAACGTATCGATGTCGATCGTGACGACCACGCTCGGCCGCCCCACCCGGGTCAGCGCCATGTCGGCGTGGTCGAGGAAGTAGCGGGCCATGGCCACC
>DASXAI010000160.1:0-5395 GCA_036406775.1 Acidimicrobiales bacterium | reverse complement strand
GCCGTGAAGGCGATGGACTGCGATCAGGTCGTCGAGCTGGCGCCCGAGCTGGCGCTCGACATCGTCTGCGGCGCCGAGCGGGCGGCGGCGCTCGCCCACCTCGACACCTGCGGCTCCTGCCAGCACGTCGTCAGCTCCCTCACCGGGGTCACCGACCAGCTCCTCCTGTTCCTGGCCCCGAGCGTCGTGCCGCCGCCCGGCTTCGAACGCCAGGTCCTGGCCCCGCTGACACCGCCCGTGGTGGCCCCGGCGGCCCGGCGGCACGGCCGCCGGTGGCGCCCGGCGGTGTGGATCGGCGGTTTCGCCGCCGCCGTTCGGTCGCTGCCGTCGGAGCAGCGCGACACGCTCGTGGCGGCGGCGTTCCAGGGCCTGACGGCGCGCGAGATCAGCGATGCCTGGGGCGTCCCGCTCGGAACGGTGAAGACACGCTTGCGGCTCGCCATGAACAAGCTGCGCGACACCCTCACCGAGGCGATGCCGTGAAGGCGATGGACTGCGATCAGGTCGTCGAGCTGGCGCCCGAACTCGCGCTCGACATCGTGTGCGGCGCCGAGCGAGCGGCGGCCCTCGCCCACCTCGACTCGTGCGGCTCGTGCCAATACGTGGTGAGCTCGCTGACGGGAGTCACCGACGAGTTGCTTCGGTTCCTCACGCCGAGCGTCGAGCCGCCGCCGGGATTCGAACGCCAGGTGTTGGGTCCGCTCCTGCCGGCGCCGACCCCCGCGGCAGCGCCTCGGCGTCGACGCCGGCCGGCGTGGATCGGTGCCCTCGCCGCCGCCGCCTGCATCGTGGCGCTGACCCTGGTGCTCGCCCTGAGCCGTCCGAACGGGACGTCGTTGGTGGCCGCCGCCATGACGACGACCGGGGGCGACGTCGTCGGGACGGCCTACGTGCAGCAGCAGCCGGCCGTGCTGGCGATGGACCTGCCCGGTTGGGCGGCGCGGCTGGCCGCCTACGGGCAACCGGCGGACGCCTACTCGGTCCGCATCGAACGCACCGACGGCCCGATGCAACTCGTCCCCGTCGCGGTGAACGCCTCGTCGTCGTGGGCGACGGCGCTCGACGTCGATCCGCGGTCGATCACCAGTGTCGCCGTCGTCGACCGGTCAGGTCACGTGTGGTGCGAAGCGCGCTTCACGCCCGTGCGCTGAGCGCCCTCGATGATCTGGTTCATCGGTGTGGACCGATCCACCAGCGCTCGGGCCTCGTCCGCGCCGACGAGGGGCAGGCCCGCCGGATCGAGCAGACCGACCTGCACGAGCAACGACGCCTGGTCCCAGTAGATGTGCTCGTAGGCGACCTTGTCACCGTCGAAGCCCATGATCACGACATGGGGCAGTTCGACGCGCCGGCCACTCGGCGGGACGCCGGGCAGCCAGAACGGCATCTCGCGAGTGTGGGTGAACCGAACGATGAATTCGAACACGACCCGCTCACCGTCGACGGTGCGCGACAACGGCTCGAGCTCGACGTCGTCCGGCCAGGCCGGGATGAACCAGTCGCGGTAGAAGTCGTGGACCTGCGGCCCACCTCGGCCGCCGGTGATCACCGGCACATGGATCACGGTCGGGTCGGCCACCATCGTCGTCATCGTGAGGTCGGCGTCCTTGGCCACGAACTCGTCGGCGACGTGGGCGTCGAACAGCGCAGAAAGGTCAGGGCCGTCTGACACTGACCGCACCGTAGCGCTGCCCCGCCGGGGCAAGGTCGGCCGGAGGCCGGCGCCACGAGCCGATCGCACGGCGGACGCCGGCCTGGACGCAGTAGGACGCCGCCAGCAGCGGCACGACCACCAGCCCGTCGAGCCACCAGTGGTTGGCGGTGGCGACCACCACGACCACGGTGAGGATCGGGTGCGCGAGTACGAGCCATCGCCATCGGCTGCGGCTCACCGCGATGACACCGGCGGCAACGAGCAACGCCCACGCCACGTGCATCGACGGCATGGCCGCCACCTGCGTGGCAGCGCCGACGCCACCGTCGCCGTACACCGACTGGCCGTACACCGCGGCCATGTCGACGAACCCCAGTTTCGGCAGCAGCCGCGGCGGCGCGACGGCGACGAACTGGATGGCGAGGACCGCGCCCGTGAGGAGCGCACCGGTGTTGCGCCACTCGGAGTACGAGTCTCGGTGCCTGACGAACAGCCAGACGAGGAACGCCACGAGGGCCGGGACGTGCACACCGAGGTAGAAGACGTTGGCGGCCTGGGCCAGGAGCGAGTGGGGCAGGACGGCGTGCTCGATGCTCTGCTCGCTCGGTAGGTGCAGCCAGTGCTCGAAGTTCCAGATCGCTTCCCCCCGGCTGAGCGCGCTGTCGACGTTACGCCGACCGAGGCTGCCGGCCCATTGCCACACCGCGTAGAGGCCCAGCACGATGCCGGCCTCCCAGGTGAACGCGGCCGCCGCCACGGCCCGCGGCCGTCGGCTGGCGCGCGCCGCGACGGTGACCGTGCCCAGCCCGGCGGAGCATGCCGCCGCGACATCCCACGGGAGCAGCACAGCCGGAAGATACCGGCGGAATCCGTCCGTCTGACACGGCCAGAGGCGACAGAATCTCCGATGCGCAGGCACCTGGCGCCCCACCCGTCCCGATATCGAAGGGAGAGCACACATGCCCGAACGCGACGGATATCTGCCCGGCGTCCCCTGTTGGGTGGACACGAACCAGCCTGACCCGAAGGCGGCCGTCGACTTCTACCGCGGCCTGTTCGGCTGGGACTTCGAGGACATGATGCCGCCCGGTGCACCGGGTTCGTACTTCATGGCCCGACAGCACGGCGGCGACGTGGCGGCGATCGGATCCATCCCCGACGGCGCGCAGCCGATGGCGATGTGGAACACGTACATCGCGGTAGCCGACACCGACGCGGCCGCGGCCAAGGTCCGCCAGGCCGGCGGCCGCGTCGTGAGCGACCCCTTCGACGTGATGGAGGCCGGACGGATGGCGGTCTTGAGCGATCCCGAAGGGGCGGCGTTCAGCGTCTGGCAGGCGGGCCAGCACAAGGGGGCGCGCGTCGTCAACGAGGCGGGCGCGTTGAACTTCAACGGCCTCAACACGCGCGACGTCGCCGCCGCAAAGTCGTTCTACCGTGCGGTGTTCGGATGGCAGACGCTCGACGTCGGCGGCGCCGAGATGTGGACGCTCCCGGGCTACGGCGACGAACTCGAGAAAGCGACGCCCGGCCTCCGCAAGATGATCGCGGAGTTCGGCGCCGCCACAGGCTTCGAGGACGTCGTCGCCAGCATCAACCCCATCGGCGCCGATCAAGCTGGCGTGCCGGCCCACTGGAGCGTCACCTTCGGCACCGACGACGCCGACGCCACCGCGGCCAAGGCCGCCGAGCTCGGCGGCTCGTTGGTGTTGGCACCCTTCGATGCCCCGTGGACCCGGATGACCGTCATCCGGGATCCGCAAGGTGCGACGTTCATCGCCAGCAAGTTCGTGCCCGAGAACCGCGATCTGGGGAGCGCGTGAGCAGCCCCGACGTGGAGCGCATGCACTTCACCCGCATGGACCAAGGCACCGACGAGGACTTCGAGATCCTTCGCGAAGTCCACGTGCGGAACATGGCAGCGTTGCCCGACGTGCTGTTCGGCATGCTGGCGGACCTCTCCGCCGATGCGGCCTACAACCTCAACCGGCGCGACCACAGCCTCCAGACCGCCACCCGAGCCTTGCGGGACGGCGCCGACGAGGAGCTGGTGGTGGTGGCGCTGTTCCACGACGTCGGCGAATCGCTCGGGCCGATGAACCACGGTGAAGTGGCGGCGGCCATCCTGCGTCCGTTCATCTCCGACGACAACTACTGGTTGCTCGCTCACCACCCGCTCTTCCAGACGTACTTCTACGCCCGGCACCTCGGCCTCGACCCCAACGCCCGCGACAAGTTCAAGGACGCGCCCGCCTATCAGAAGACCGTCGACTTCTGCGCTCGCTGGGACGAAGTGTCGTTCGACCCCGACTACCCCAACGAGCCACTCGCCACCTTCGTGCCGATGGTCCATCGAGTCTTGAGCAAGCCCTGGCAACCGCCAGGCACCTGAAGGGAGCGACGATGGAAGTCCAGCCCGAGCGACCGTCGGCCAAGGGCCCGGCGCAATGGTTCACGGGCGACGTCTGGATCGACGCCATCGCCCGGGGCGAGGGGCCGTCACGCGTTCGCGTCAGCGCCGTCCGATTCAATCCCGGTGCCCGCACCGCCTGGCACTCCCACGCTCTGGGCCAGACCCTCTACGTCACCGACGGCGTGGGTCGGGCGCAGTCGCGCGGCGCCGACGCCGTCGACATCCGCGCCGGTGACGTCGTCGTCACGCCCGCCGACGAATGGCACTGGCACGGCGCCGCACCCGACCACTTCATGACCCACCTCTCCATCACCGAAGCCGTTCCCGAGGATCAGGGGCCGGAGATCGTCTGGGGCGAGCACGTCACCGACGCCGAGTACGGCCGCCAGCCGTAGTCGGCCACCCGGATCGCACGTTGTCGGAGAACGTCATCCCGCCCGCTCGGCAGTTCGGGTGGTCGGACATGTTCGTCCGCCCGGAAGACGACCCGCGCTCCGACACCGGGTTCGACGGCGAGCGGGCCACGCTCGTCGGCTTCCTGCGCGATCAGCGCTTGACACTCGAGTTGAAGTGCACAGGCCTGGACGCCGCCGAGCTCGCCCGCCGGTCGGTGCCACCGTCCAACCTGTCGCTGTTGGGCCTCCTGCGCCACATGGCGGCCGTCGAGCAGACGTGGTTCCGGATCCGCATGGCCGGATACGACGAGCCCCGCCTGTTCCGGTCCGACGACGACCGCGACCTCGACTTCAACGGTGCCGTGCCCGATCCTGCCGTCGTGGCCGAGGCGTGGGAGGCCTGGCGCGCCGAGGTGACCTTCGCCGAGCAATACGTCGACGACGCGCCCGACGTCGACCTGGTCGGCCACGACGGCCACGACCTGCGGACGGTGCTCGTCCACATGATCGAGGAGTACGCGCGCCACAACGGGCACGCCGACCTCCTGCGCGAGCGGATCGACGGCCGGATCGGTCAGTAGGTCGTCAGTCGGCGACGCGCACGATGCGAGTGCCGACGTTGCCGCCGGCTAGGAGGTCGACGAACGCTTCCGGCGCACGTTCGAGACCGACGACCTCGTCGTGCAGAGACTGGATCGAGCCGGCATCGAGCCAGGCCCGCAGCTGCGTCCGCGCCTCGTCGTAGCGAGAAGCAAAGTCGAAGACGAGGAACCCCTCCATGCGCACCCGATTGTTCACGAGGAGGCCGGGGATGCCCCGCGGGCCGGGCGCCGGATCGGTGGTGTCGTACTGCGACACGACGCCGCAGCACACGATGCGGCCGTGGGCGTTCATCCGGCGCAGTGCCGCGGCCAGGATGTCGCCGCCGGTGTT
>DASXAI010000159.1:0-1749 GCA_036406775.1 Acidimicrobiales bacterium | reverse complement strand
CGGTGCGGTAGATGACGTCGGAGCGGTCGTTGCGGATCATCGGCATGTTGGTCGGGATGGTCACCACGCCGACGTTGTAAACCTTGTTGAACTCGGCGGCCTCGGTCTGCGCCGTGCCGGTCATGCCGGAGAGCTTGCCGTACAGGCGGAAGTAGTTCTGCAGGGTGATCGTGGCCAGCGTCTGGTTCTCCTGCTTGATCTCCACGCCTTCCTTGGCCTCGATGGCCTGGTGCATGCCCTCGTTGTAGCGGCGGCCGTGCAGGATGCGGCCGGTGAACTCGTCGACGATCAGGACCTCGCCCTCGTCGGAGACGATGTAGTCCTTGTCGCGCTTGTAGAGCTCCTTGGCCTTGAGCGCGTTGTTGAGGTAGCCGACGAGCGGGGTGTTGGCCGACTCGTACAGGTTGTCGACACCGAGGCGATCCTCGACCCGGGAGACGCCGCGCTCGGTGATGGCCACGGTCCGCTTGGCCTCGTCCACCTCGTAGTCGCGCTCGTCGTCCTCGCTGCCGCGCTCCAGCCGCTGGACGATCTTCGCAAACTCCGTATACCACCGGGCCGACTGCTCGGCCGGGCCGGAGATGATCAGCGGGGTCCGGGCCTCGTCGATGAGGATCGAGTCGACCTCGTCCACGATCGCGAAGTGGTGGCCGCGCTGCACGAGGTCCTCGGCGCGCATGGCCATGTTGTCGCGCAGGTAGTCGAAGCCGAACTCGTTGTTGGTGCCGTACGTGATGTCGCAGTCGTACGCCGCCTTGTGGATGCCGCCGAACTGGTTGGGCAGGATCACGCCGACGGTCAGCCCGAGGAAGCGGTGGATCTGCCCCATCCACTCGGCGTCGCGCTGGGCCAGGTAGTCGTTGACCGTGATGATGTGCACGCCCTTGCCGGACAGCGCGTTCAGGTAGGCCGGCAGGGTCGACACGAGCGTCTTGCCCTCACCGGTCTTCATCTCCGCGATGTTGCCGAAGTGCAGCGCGGCACCGCCCATGATCTGCACGTCGTAGTGGCGCTTGCCGAGCACCCGCTTGGAGGCCTCGCGCACGGTGGCGAACGCCTCCGGCATCAGGTCCTCGAGCGACTCACCCTCGACGTAACGCTCCTTGTACTGCTCGGTGAGGTCGCGCAGCTCCTCGTCACTCATGTCGACGTAGTGGTCCTCGATCGAGCTGACGGCCTCCGCGATCGCCTGCAGGCGACGAAGCAGCCGACCCTCGCCGGCGCGGAGAAGCTTTTCAAACATGGCCACGGTGATGCGCTCCCTCGAATTCTCTGCCGAACCATCGTAGGCGGACGAGGGCCCGGATCGTCAGCCACGGCGACCACAGCCGACCTGATCGTGATGAAACGGACGGAGAGTGCAGGTGGTGGGCCGGATGGCCGGCCGGCTCGCCGGCCGGGTCCACGGCCCGGCCGAGGTGGTCGGTGGTCGCGGTGGTCGCCCCGTCCGGGGAATCGGCTGGTTTTTGTGAGGGTACGTCGGGAAGCATGCCCGCCATGGAGCCGTTCGAGATCGTCGTCGACGACCTGCTGATCCGGCCGTGGCGCCCGGAGGATGCCGATGCGGTGTACCGGGCCTGCCAGGACCCCGAGGTGCAGCGCTGGACATCGATCCCGAGCCCGTACGGGCGCGAGCACGCGGCCGGCTTCGTGACGCGGCACACCGCCGAAGCCTGGGCGACCGGTAGCGCGGCACCCCTCGGCGTGTTCGACGCGGCCACGGGCGAACTGCTCGGCTCGAACGGCCTG